>CAZIRH010000682.1:0-1505 GCA_964541065.1 uncultured Solibacteraceae bacterium | reverse complement strand
GGCCCGCAGCGGGCGGTGGGTGGTCGAGTGGTGGTCGCCCAGGTTGTCCACCCCGGTCAGCACGTTGAAGGGCCGGCCCGAGGAAGCCACCAGGATGGGCGAGTAGGTGAAGCCGCCCGCCAGGTTGGCCCAGAAACCCTTGCCGCGCCCCGGACTCAGCGGTGACTCCAGCACGGCGTTGACCACGAAACGGTGACGCTGGTCGAAGCTCGACAGCGCCCGCTCGGCGCGCCAGCTGAGCTGGTCGTGGGGCTGGAAATCGGTGTTGAAGTCGGTCACCTCGTCGATGGCCTTGCTCCAGGTGTAGTGCGCGTTGAAGGCCACGCGCTTGGTGAAACGCCGCGCGGCCTGGACGATCAGGGCGTGGTAGAAGGAGTTGGCCGTGGACTCGAAGATGTTCTTCTGCATAATCAGCGGATCATAGAAGCCGAAGGTCGGCGTGCCGTCGGCCCGGCGCCCGCTGTAGTAGAGGTTCTGGTCCAGGATGCGCACCAGGTGCGCAGCACGGTTGAAGTTGTACCCGGCCGACAGGGCCCAGCCGCCCAGGGCGCGCTCGATCTCCAGGCTGGCCTGATGGGCGTAAGGATTGACGAAATCGGGAACGATGCCGAAGACGACCGAGCCGGGCGCGGTGGTCGAGGGGCGCAGGCCGAACTGCACCAGGTCCTCGCGGGTTATGGCGCGGCGGCCGATGACGCCCTGCGCCAGCAGGGTCTGGTAGACGTCCGCCGAGGTCAAGGGCCGCCCGGTCCTGGGGTTGTCCAGACCGGGCAGCGCCGTGATCTGCACGAAGGTCTGGGCAATCTGCTTGCCGGCCAGCGTCTCGGCGACGTTGGCCACCTGGAGATTGATCTGGGAGTAGTACAGTCCGTAGCCGCCGCGGACGACGGTCTTTCCGCCGGAGCCGGGCGTCCAGGCGAACCCGAAGCGGGGCCCGATGTTGTTGGGGTCCGTCCCCACGATCGGGGGGTTGCCCTCGAGTTCGTAGCGGACTCCCAGGCTGAGCGTCAGAGACGGATGCACGTGCCAGGTGTCTTGCAGGAACAAGTTGAAGCGCTTGCTCCAGCCGCGCCAGTAAGGGTCGCCAAAGCCCTGCTGGTAGAACTCCGGCAGGCCCAGGTTGAATGATTGTAGGGAGGTCAGAGGAGCCTGCAAGTTGGCGACGAGCTGCCGCTGTCCGAGGCCCGCCAGGGTGGCGCCCAGATTGGTCGCGAAATCCGGGTCGTTCATCACCGTGTTGAGCACCAGCCCCAGCGGTATCCGGCTGCCGAAGACGAAGCGCCCGCCGAAGAAGGTCTCCGAGCGCGCCGAGTCCAGCACGGGGTTGAGGTCAAAGCCGAACTTCAAGTCGTGCCGGTTCTGGTGGGTGTTCCAAATCTGCTGCGCCTGGTAGTGGCGATCGAAGCAGGTGGAGGGCAGGAAGATCTCCCGCCCGAACATGCCGTAGCCGTTGATGTCGATGCCCGGGCCGAGGCGGTCGGTGGGCTGGACGTCCAACTTGTTGT
>CAZIRH010000681.1:0-1512 GCA_964541065.1 uncultured Solibacteraceae bacterium | reverse complement strand
CGGCGCGGTGCTGCACAGCGCCGGAGATGCCGCAGGCGATGTAGAGCTTGGGCCGCACGGTGGTGCCGGTCTGGCCGACCTGATGATCGGCGTGGGCGAAGCCGGCGTCCACGGCGGCGCGGGAGGCCCCGACCTGGCCACCGAGCAGCGAGGCCAATTCCTCGATCATTGCGAAGCTCTCCTTCGAGCCCATGCCGTAGCCGCCGGAGACGATGATGTTGGCGGCGCGCAGATCGACGCGGCGCGGGTGGGTGGTGCGTTCGACCACCGTCACCGCTTCCGGGGCTGCGTCCAGGTGCACGGGAATCTCGATCAGGGTCCCGGTGCGGCCGTTGACCGGCTCCGGGACGTGCATGACGCCCTCGCGCACGGTGGCCATCTGCGGCAGCACGTCGGGGCTGACGATGGTGGCGATGATGTTGCCGCCCCAGGCCGGGCGGATCTGGAGCAGCTTCTGCTGGTAGAGGCGGCCGCCGGATTCGTAGGAGCCGATCTGGAGGTCGGTGCAGTCGGCGGTGAGGCCGGCGCGCAAGCCGGAGGCGACACGGGGGGCCAGATCGCGCCCCAGGGGCGTGGCGCCGTAGAGCACGATCTCGGGCTGGCGCTCCCGGACCAGCGCGGTGAGCACGCGGGCGAAGGGCAGCGTAGTGTACTGAGCCAGGCGCGGGTCCTCGGCCAGGTAGACGATGTCGGCGCCGTGGGCGAAGAGCACGTCGGCCAGGGGGCGCGCCCGGTGGCCCAGGATCACCGCGGCCAGGGGTACGCCCAGCGCCTGGGCCAGTTCCCTGCCCTTGCTCAGCAGTTCGAGCGAGACGCTGGCCACCTTGCCGTCTTCGAGTTCCGCGTAGACCCAGATCTCTCGGTGTGGTGACATGACCTCTACCCGAAGGTCCTTTCCCCGACCAGTTGCGCCACCAGATCGCGCACGCCCGCGTCGTCGGGCCGGTACAGCTTCAGGTCGCGGCCCTTGAGGACGACGTTCTCCACCTTCTTGACCTTGGTGGGGGAGCCGGTGATGCCGATGCGGGACAGATCGGCGCCGATGTCCTCGGCGCCCCAGGTCTCGATGAACAGTCCTTTTTCGCGTAGCGCGCTCAGCACCTCGTCCACGGCCCTGCCCTGGCGCTGGGCCTCGGATTCGATGTCGAAGGCGCAGCGGGCGCGGCGGTACTTGAGCACCAGGCGCGCGTTGGGCCAGCGGGGAGCGTTGGCGCTGCGGCGCACGGTCAGCAGGACGGGGGGCGCCACTTCGACGATCTCCTGGACGCGCCCGAGGTCGCGGCGGATGCGGAACTTCGCGCCGTCGAACTCCGGGGTGGCGTCCACAAAGGTCACCTGCGGGATGCCGAGCTTGTCGGCGGTCTGCGGCCCGACCTGGGCGGTGTCGCCGTCGATGGCCTGGCGGCCGCAGATCACCAGGTGGTAGGGCGACAGGCGCCGGGTGATGGCCTGGGCCAGGGTGTAGGAGGTGGCCAGGGTGTCGGAGGCGGCGAAGCGGCGGTCGCTCAGGAG
>CAZIRH010000680.1:0-1517 GCA_964541065.1 uncultured Solibacteraceae bacterium | reverse complement strand
AATACAGAAATTCCCCGAAAACTGGCGACCTATGTCACCAGGGGCGGAGCGCGCAGCCGTTACGCTACGGCGCTGCCCTCTACGGTTTCTCTGGCGTCAACTTGGGACCTGAATCTGGCGCACGAGTATGGAGCGCTGATCGGCAGGGAACTCCGCGATCATGGCTTCAACATGTCGCTGGGCGGAGGCGTGAACCTCACACGCGAGCCCCGCAACGGCCGCAACTTCGAGTACCACGGCGAGGACGCGATTCTGGCCGGAAAGCTGGTGGGCCAGCAAATGAAGGGCCTCCGGGCACAGGGCGTCATCAACCATACCAAGCACTATGCGCTCAACGACCAGGAGACGGGCCGCAACATCGGGAACGTGGTCCTCGACAAGCGGTCCATGCGGGAGACCGACCTGCTGGCGTTCGAAATCGCCATCCGGGAAGGGGACATCGGAGCGGTGATGTGCGCCTATAACAAAGTCAGCGGCGACTGGTGCTGCGAGAACAGCTACCTGCTGAACGATGTCCTGAAGAAAGCCTGGGGCTTCAAAGGCTGGGTCATCTCGGACTGGGGCGCCACGCACAGCACAGTGAAGGCGGTGCTGGCCGGACTCGACCAGGAGATGCCCGGCAGCACCTACTTCGGCGAGCCGCTCAAGAAAGCGGTGGAGAGCGGCCAGGTCCCCATGGCGCGCCTCAACGACATGGTCCAGCGGATCCTGCGGACGATGTTTGCGAGCGGGGTCGTTGACAGCCCGCCCGTCCCCAGGGTGGTGGACGTTTTTGCCGGGCTCGAATTCGCCCAGCGCGTCGCCGAACAGGGCACCGTCCTGCTGAAGAACGCCAAGGGCCAGTTGCCGCTGACCGCCTCTAGCATCAAGTTGATTGCCGTCATCGGGTCGCACGCCGACGTGGGTGTGCTCTCCGGAGGCGGCTCGGCCCAGGTTGACCCGCCGGGCGGGAACGTCGTTCCTCCCCCTCCGCCGCCCCCGGGGACTGCTCAGCGTCCGGGTGGCTTCATGTTTGGCCGGGGCCCAGTATGGTACCCCTCTTCGCCGCTCAAGGCGATCCGCGCCAAGGCGCCGAGGGCCAAGGTGGAGTACAACGCCGGCACCGACCCGGCCGCTGCCGCGAATCTGGCCAGGGCGTCCGAGGTCGCCATCGTGTTCGTGAACCAGCCGACCAGTGAAGGGCGCGACGTGGCAAGCCTGTCGCTGCCCGACAACCAGGACCAACTGGTCAGCGCGGTGGCCGCGGCTAATCCGTGCACGATCGTGGTGCTGGAGACGGGCGGCCCGGTGACCATGCCGTGGATCGACAACGTGAGCGCGGCGCTGGCAGCCTGGTATCCGGGCATTCGCGGCGCCGAGGCCATCGCCAGCATCCTTTTCGGCGACGTGAACCCCTTGGCCAAGTTGCCGGTCACGTTTGCCAGGAGCGAGGCTGATCTGCCCCATCCCAAGATTGCGGGGCCGCCTCCGGCGGCGCCGCCCGCCCCGGGCGCCGCGCCGGCCCCAGGTGCTCCGGG
>CAZIRH010000679.1:0-1518 GCA_964541065.1 uncultured Solibacteraceae bacterium | reverse complement strand
CCCACCTTGGCCACCGACGCGCGCTACTTGGGGCCGATGCCCTTGACCGCGGCGCAGCGGTACAGCGAGGACACGCGCGACGAGGGGCGGCGCCTCCGCAACCTCGAGACCGGCAGCGCGCACGGCGCCTTCCGCTGTCACTACGCCGGCGAGTGCTCGCGCGTCTGCCCCAAGGGCGTTGATCCCGCCAAGGCCATCCAGCACCTCAAGCGCAAGCTGGTGCTGGACTACCTCCGCCTGGAGCGCCGCAAAAAGCCCTGCCAGAAGCTGCACGGCCCGGGCCACGGCCAGCCGCTGCCCAACATCCCTGCTGCCCCGGCCAGGACGGTTTGACGTAAGTCACTGAAAACAGGCCTAATATTTTTCTCCGCTTCCCCCTTGACATGTACTATAGAACTAGTACACTATAGGAACAGATGAACGGACCCGCTCCCAGCCGCAACCAGCCCTTCCAGTTCTACCTGGATCTGAAGAGCGGCGTCCCCGTCTATCGCCAGATCATCGATCAGGTCCTTGGCGCCATCGCCAGCGGCGCGCTGGCGGCCGGCGACCAGCTCCCCACCGTCCGCCAGGTGGCCGTCGATCTGTCGATCAACCCCAACACCGTCATGCGCGCCTACCGCGAGCTGGAGATCCGCGCGGTCCTCACCACCCAACAGGGGACCGGCACCTTCATCGCCCCCACCGAGGTCCGCCCCGACGAGGCCGAGCGCCAGCGGCGCTTGAGCCAACTGACCGGCGAGCTGGCGGCGCGTGCCGGCGGCGAAGGGTTCTCGCTTCAGGAAGTCATCGACTGTCTCGGCGAGCTGGTCGCCGAGCAGGACAGGAGGAAGTAGGCCATGCCCGCGCAGCGCGACGACACCGCCAGCGTGGCGGCCGTCCTGGTCTTCGCCCTACTGGGCCTGTCCGGCCTGGCCGGCACGCCCAAACCGGGGACGGACCGCCTGTTTCCCGATTTTAGAGCCGTTCAGGAGGAGATAACGTTATGCCCATTATTCCAATTGTTCCATCGTTGATCCACGACACCAGGACCCCTCGGCCGCACTACAAGTCCCAGCCCGTCAGCGGAATCGGCGTAGCGCTGTTCGTGATCGTCCAGTCGGCGGGCGTTGGGATCACGGCCCTGATTGAGCATCCGGGGCCCGCCATCGCGGGCCTGCTGCTGGGGCTGTACCTGATGTTCGCCATCAAGGTGGCCGACCAGTGGGAGAAGTGCGCCGTGCTGCGCCTGGGGCGGTACCGCGCCCTGCGTGGCCCCGGCCCCTTCCACATCATCCCGGTGGTGGACACCATCAGCCGGTATGTGGACCAGCGGGTGCGGGTCACCGACGTCACGGCGGAATCGGCCCTGACCCGGGACACGGTGCCGGTCAACGTGGATGCCATCGTGTTCTGGGTGGTATGGAACGCCGAGAAGGCCATCCTGGAGGTCCAGAGCTTCTATGACGCCATCACGCTGAGCGCGCAGACGGCGCTGCGGGAGTCCATCGGGCGGCACGAGCTGGCGCAGATGATCAC
>CAZIRH010000678.1:0-1520 GCA_964541065.1 uncultured Solibacteraceae bacterium | reverse complement strand
TGTCGCTGAAGGCCCAGCGTTCGGCCATGGCGTGGTGGTTGGGGCTGACGTTGACCCCGCGCAGGGTCACCCGGGAGCGCAGCTCGCGCCGTGGCTCGGGCACGTCCGCCCGCCGCCCGAAGCGCGCCAGCTCCGGTGCCCCCGCCACCCGCCCGTTGGCCGCGCTCGCGACGTCCCCGAACACCTCGTCGAAGGTGCGGTTCTCTTTGACGATCAGCACCACGTGCCGGATGCCGGCCGGCAGCGCGGCGGCGGGCTGGGGTTGCGGCACGAACCCGTTCAGCGCGAGCACCCGCGCGGTGTGTTTCTCAACCTCCTCCGGAGCGGGCAGCGGAAAGATCGAGATGCTGCCCCGCCGGAAAACTCCCTGGAAGGTTTCGCCGGACGCCGCGCCGCCGGCGTTCGGTCCCGTGCCGTTCCCCTTGGCGTTCGTCACGTAGACTTCGCTGCCGTGCGTCACCACGCGAGTGGGGAACCAGCCCGCGGGCAGGTGCCCGAGGAGCTTCGCGGTCTTCAGGTCCACGATGGCGACGGCATTGATGCCTGCCTCGGCCACCAGCAGCCATCCGGAAGGCGCGTGACAGGCCAGGCCGATGGGCAGCACGCCGCGCAGGTGCTCGAGGCCCGGGATGCGCAGGGGAACAGTCGCCCGCGTCTTGTAGCTGCCGGCCTCGATCACGGTCAGCGAATCGTTGTGCGCGTTCGAGACGACGATCAGCTCCGAGGTGGCCGCCACGCCCGATGGGCTGCTGCCCCCGATGCTGCCCTGGCCGAAGGGCGTTCCGGTGCGCACGAAGGCTTCCACACGCGGGCGGCGGGGATCGCTCACGTCGATGGCACACAGGGAATTCGACTCGCGCACGTTCGGATCGCCCAAGCCAGGCACGTCCACCGGGCCGCGTTCGGTCGAGCGCCGCGCCCCGGCCAGCGCCTCCGGCGAGGGGAAGCCGAAGGCGGGGAAGGGAAGTCCGGTTTCGCGCGGCCGCTTCGGATCCGCGCCCGGTATGGGCTGGTACTCGAACATCCCCAGGTTGGTGACGTAAGCCTTGCGCCGATCGGGCGACAGCGCCACGGCGAACGGCAGACGCCCCACCCGCACCGATGCCAGAATGCTGCGCTGGCGAACGTCGATCACGACCAGGCGGAAGTTGGCCTGGTCCACCGCGTACAGCAGGCCGCGTTCGGCGTCCAGCGCCAGATCGCCACTGTAGCTGTCGGCGTACCCTCCCGTGTTGAGATCGTAGAGGTGGATGAGCCGGCCGCTGGCCGGATCGACCAGCCGGATGCGCCCGGAGTTGCCCTCCGAGGCGTACAGCGCCCGCTCGCCGTCGAAGGCCAGGCCCATGAAGACGCTGTGCCAGTCGTCGCCTTCCGCTTCTTCCTCCCGGCGGGGCTGGCCCTTGGCGGGCGCTACGAGGTGGCGCACCCGCCAATACTGCTTGTCTTTGTCCAGCACGGTGAGCGAATATCGTTGAGGGCCACCGTTGGCTGAAACCACCATCCGGCCGCTGGGGCTGACC
>CAZIRH010000677.1:0-1541 GCA_964541065.1 uncultured Solibacteraceae bacterium | reverse complement strand
CGCTTCATGAACCGCCGTGTACGGAACCGTACGCACGGTGGTGTGGGAGGAGGGGCGCCGCAAGGCCCCCTCCCTCCTACCCGATGTGCGCCAGGCATGGCGCGTAGCGCCGTGACGGCGCTGGTTGTCTCGCTGTGGTGGCGGGGCGGCCGACTTGGAGGTGGAAGTCCTCTACGGGCCCTGGTGACGGGAACCGTTAGCCGAACAGCAAGGGCGTCGCCGCGAGGCGGGGTCTGAAGGCAGCTGTAAGCAAAGTCCTGGCCCGACGAACAGGAACCGCATAGGAGGCGCCGAGATCCTGGGCGAGGGGGCATGAAGACCCGAAGCCCGATGTCACCCGGAGGGTCTGGGCGTATATGCGGCGGGTATGTGGGACGAAGGTCGCGCGTCTTACCCTGGGAGACCTGCCGGTCTGCCCCTGTTGTGTCAGGTGTGCTACCGGCGCTGCGAGGCGTCGGGATGGGGCGGCAGGGGTCAGCAGAGGCCATAGTAGCTTGCCGGAACCGGGCCAGCGAAGGGCCGAACATGGAGTGCTGGACGGCAAGCGGACGGTTCGATGGTGCGAGAGGACGCAGAAGGCCGGGCTGGGATGCCCGGCGCCCGCCCCGAGGGTCGCGGCCGGAAGCCGCGGGAGCAGGGGCAGGGTGCGGTGGGCACCACGGCACCGGCTGTGTCTGCCCGACCGGAGGCGGCCCGGTTGTTGGAGGCGATCCTAGACCGGGAGAACATGATGGCGGCCTACCGCCGGGTAGTGGGGAACGCAGGCGCTGCCGGCGTCGACGCGATGAGCGTTGGCGAGCTTGGGGCGTTTCTGCGGGAGCATTGGCCGCGCATCAAGGAGGACCTGCTGGCCGGCCGGTACCGGCCGCAGCCGGTGCGCCGGGTGGACATCCCGAAGCCCGGCGGCGGCAGCCGCACTTTGGGGATTCCCACGGTGCTCGACCGGCTGATCCAGCAGGCGATGCATCAGGTGCTGTCACCGCTCTTCGATCCCGGCTTCTCGGCGGCCTCGTATGGCTTCCGGCCGGGGCGGAGTGCCCACCAGGCGGTGCTGGCGGCGCGCGCGCATGTGGCGGCGGGCCGGCGCTGGGTGGTGGACATCGACCTGGAGAGGTTCTTCGACCGGGTGAACCACGACGTGCTGATGGCACGGGTGGCGCGCACGGTCGAAGACAAGCGGGTGCTGCGGTTGATCCGCCGCTATCCTCGAGGGCCGGGTTGGATGGCGGATGGGATGGCGACGGTGCGGACCGAGGGGACGCCGCAGGGCGGTCCCTTGTCGCCGCTGTTGTCGAACATCCTGCTTGACGACCTCGACAAGGAGCTGGAGAGGCGCGGCCACGCCTTCTGCCGCTACGCCGATGACTGCAACGTCTATGTGCACTCAAGGCGGGCGGGCGGGTGATGGCCTCGCTCACCCGGTTCTTGGCCGAGCGCCTGCGGCTTGCGGTCAACCGTGCCAACAGCGCGGTGGACCGCACCTGGAAGCGCACATTCCTGGGCTTCACCATGACCGCCCATCGGGTCCCGCGCCTGCGCGT
>CAZIRH010000676.1:0-1548 GCA_964541065.1 uncultured Solibacteraceae bacterium | reverse complement strand
CTCGGGCGTAACCCCCATCATGGTGCGGTCCCGGTTCTTGCCGTGATCGAAGACCATCGAAACCACCACCGGGAGACCCGTCTGGCGCGCTGCCCCCAGCGCCAGCTTGGCCTCGGCCAGGTCCGACATGGTTTCGAAGATGAGGGCCTCCGCACCGCCCTCCGCCAGCGCCCGGGCCTGCTCGGAGAAGACGGCCAACAACTCCTCCTCGGTGGTCTCGCCCGTCAGCAACAGCTTGCTGGTTGGCCCCATGGAGGCGAACACATGGGCGCGGCCCTCGGCCGCCCGGCGTGAGATCGCCACGCCTGCGCGGCTGATCTCGGGCACCTTCTCCGCCAGGCCGTGGAGCGCCAGGGCCAGCCGGTGTCCCCGAAACGTGTTGGTCAGGATGATGCGACTGCCTGCCTCGACGTAGGCGCGCGCCACCTCCGCGACCCGCTCCGGGTGCGCCAGGTTCCAGGCGTCCGGGCATGCGCCCGCCGTCAGGCCCCGCGCCTGCAACTGGGTGCCCCAGGCGCCGTCGGTAACCACCGGCCCCGCGGCGGCCAACTGTTCGATCAGCGTCACTTTCCGAGCACCTTCCGCGCCAGCGGCACCGCGGAGGCGGCGTTCGCCCCGTAGCCGTCGGCGCCGATCTGGCTGGCGTACTCCTCGGTCACCGGCGCCCCACCGATCAGCACTTTCACGCGGTCGCGAATGCCCGCCGCGCGCAGCGCGTCGATGGTGGTCTTCATCGAGGGCATGGTAACGGTGAGCAGCGCCGAAAGCGCCACGATGTCGGCCTTCTTCTCCTGGGCCGCGGCTGCGAACTTCTCCGGCGTCACGTCCGCCCCCAGGTCGATGACCTCGAAGCCGCCGCCTTCGAGCATTGAGGCCACCAGGTTCTTCCCAATGTCGTGCAGGTCGCCCTTCACCGTTCCGATCACCACGCGCCCCACTGGCTCGGCTCCCTGCTCCACCAGCAACGGCCGGATCAGCTCCAGGGCGCCCTTCATGGCCCGCGCCGCCAGCAGCAGCTCCGGCACAAAGTACTCTTCGCACTCGAAGCGCCGGCCCACCTCCGCCATGGCGGGGATCATGTACTGGTGGACCAGCTCGAGCGGGTCGGCGTTTGCGGCCAGCGCCTCCCGGGTAATAGCCACCGCGGCCCTGTTGTCGCCATTGATCACCGCGTCGTGCAATCTCGCAAAATCGGCCATATCGTCTTATCTCCCGTTGAATTCCGCTACCGCCTTGAGCATCGCAACGACATTCTCGAGGGGCGTCCCGGCCTGGATGTTGTGGACGGAGTTGAAGACAAAGCCTCCGTCCCGGGCGAAGACTTCCAAGCGCCGCAAAACCTGCTCGCGGACCTGCGCCGGCGTCCCGAACGGAAGAGTGTGCTGCGTGTCCACTCCCCCGCCCCAAAACACCAGCTTATCACCGTAGACGGATTTCAAATGCTCCGGAGCCATCCCCGCGGCCGAGCACTGCACCGGGTTGATGACGTCGAAGCCCGCCTCGATGAAGGCGGCCATGAACCGCACCACCGAGCCGCAGGAGTGCTTG
>CAZIRH010000675.1:0-1563 GCA_964541065.1 uncultured Solibacteraceae bacterium | reverse complement strand
TTTCTTCGACGGCGCGGCCCTGCGAGCACGGTCGGCCTCGGAGGTCACCGTCTTCTCCCGCACCAGCTCGATGACGGCCATCGGGGCGTTGTCGCCCTTGCGTGCCTCCACCTTGATGATGCGGGTGTAGCCGCCGTTGCGGTCGGCGAAGAACGGCCCGATCTCGGCGAACAGGGTGTGCACCACATCCTTGTCACGGATCTTCTTGAGCACCTCGCGCCGGTTGTGCAGCGTGCCCTTCTTGGCGTGGGTGATCAGCTTCTCCGCGTACGGCCGCAGTGCCCTGGCCTTGGGCTCGGTGGTCTTGATCCGGCCATGCTCGAACAGCGAGGTGGCCAGGTTGGCCAGGATCGCCTTCTGGTGTGCGGACGACCCGCCGAGGCGAGGGCCCTTGGTCGGCTTGGGCATTGCGACAATTCTCCTTCGGTTTTCGAAAGAACCAGCAGGCCTTTAGAGCTGTTCGGTTTCGGCGTAGTCCTGTTCGTTCTCCACGTCATACCCGGTGTCACTGCGCCAGGTGCCGGTGGCGACGTCATAGCCGGCGACCTCGGACGGATCGAAGGTGGCAGGGCTGTCCTTGAGCGACAGGCCCAGCTGGTGCAGCTTGACCTTCACCTCGTCGATCGACTTCTGTCCGAAGTTGCGGATGTCCAGCAGGTCGGACTCCGTACGGGCCACCAGCTCGCCGACGGTGTGCACACCCTCGCGCTTGAGGCAGTTGTACGACCGCACCGTGAGATCCAGGTCGTCGATCGGCAGCGCGAACGATGCGATGTGGTCAGCCTCGGCCGGCGACGGACCGATCTCGATACCCTCGGCCTCGACGTTGAGTTCACGTGCCAGACCGAACAGTTCGACCAGCGTCTTGCCGGCCGACGCGAGCGCGTCCCGGGCAGTCATCGAGCTCTTGGTCTCGACGTCCAGGATCAACTTGTCGAAGTCGGTGCGCTGCTCGACGCGGGTGGCCTCCACCTTGTAGGTGACCTTCAGCACCGGCGAGTAGATGGAATCGACCGGGATACGCCCGATTTCGGCGCCCGACGCTTTGTTCTGCACGGCGGGCACGTACCCACGGCCGCGCTCGACGACGAGCTCGACCTCGAGCTTGCCCTTGTCATTCAGCGTCGCGATGTGCATTTCTGGGTTGTGCACCGTGACACCGGCCGGCGGAACGATATCGCCCGCGGTGACCGCACCGGGGCCCTGCTTGCGCAGGTACATGGTGACGGGCTCGTCCTCGTCGGAGGACACGACCAGACCCTTGAGGTTCAAGATGATGTCGGTGACATCTTCCTTGACACCGGGAACGGTGGTGAACTCGTGCAGCACACCGTCGATGCGGATGCTGGTGACCGCTGCGCCCGGGATCGACGACAGCAGCGTGCGCCGCAGAGAATTGCCAAGGGTATAGCCGAATCCGGGCTCCAACGGTTCGATGACGAACTGGGACCGGTTGTCGACGACAACCTCTTCGGACAGTGTGGGCCGCTGAGAAATCAGCATGGTGTTTCTTTCTCCTTCTCGGCACCCGCTATTTGATGCCGGCTCCAGGTTGTCTGTCGC
>CAZIRH010000674.1:0-1568 GCA_964541065.1 uncultured Solibacteraceae bacterium | reverse complement strand
CAGCAGCGCCTCGCAGTCGCTGGCGACCTTCACCATGCCCATCTGCCGCGCCGCGTCCAGCGCCTCCTGCAACAGGCCACGTGCTTTCTCCCGGTCACCGGGTTCGCCGCGCGCGAGGAGCATCTCCGCATAGTTGAACTGGGTCCGTGCGACCCACGGCCGCGCACCCATCTTGGAGTTCATGGCCAGCGCGTCCGCGAAGTGACGTTCCGCCTCGTCCCAGCGATGCAGCGCCGCGGCGAGTAGCCCCAACGGCCTCGACGAAGATCCGAGACAGACCGCGGGGTTGCCCACGACCACGTTGCGATCTGGGTACGGGGCAAGCAGCCGGTAAAGAGTAGCACAGTGTTCGCTTCCCAGCCGGACTGCGGTTTCCGCCAGGAACGTGATGGCGGGAAGCCAGAACTGATCGAAGGGGATGCCCGCACAGTCACCCGCAGTCAGGATATTCAACTGCTCGCGGGCCCCGTCCAAGTCACCCGACTCACTGCAGGTCAACCCGAGCGCGGCCCTGACTGCAGCGGCCCACGGCCGGTCTGCTCTCTGTTCTAGGAAGGCCCGCCACGCCGGCAGCAGTTCGGCGAGGCGGCCCTGCTCCCGCTGGAGGTAGAAGAGCTGAGCGAGGTGGGCGTCTGCGGCCATCCCAGTGTACTTCTGTCCAAACGAGAACGCGTCGCGCGACAGCGCTTCTCCCGCGCCGAGATCGCCGCGGAGGTAGGCCCACATCGCCGCGATGACCTTGTGCCCGTAGAGAGCCCCGGGGACATGCAGATCGCGTGCGTAGCGCCCCAACTCGTCAAAATGGTGCTCCGCCAGCGCCACGTCGCCGCCCTCCAGCAACGGGAGGCCGATCCAGTTGTGGCTGAACATCTGGCGCTCGCGGTCGGACCCCTGGGCGGCCAGTTCGACGACCTCCCGCGCCATGGCCAGTCGCTGGTCAAGCGTGTCCGGCCGCCAGAGGGGCTCATTCAAGCCGTCAAGCGCGAAGGCGATGAGGCTCGGGTCGCCGAGCGCCCGGGCAAGACCGACGGCTTCGTAGCACACGCGGATACCTTCATCGCTGTGCCCGGCAAAGTGAAGCGACCGCCCTAGCTTCGAGAGGACCTTCACCGCCGAAGCGTCCCTTCGATTGCCGAGAAGCCGGGCAGCCTCCTGGAGCAGAGGCACAACGTTCGTCCCGAAGTGCTCTGAGGATCCGACGCTCACCCAATAGCTGGCCTCGTGGTAGCCCACGGCAGCGCGCGCGAAGGCGTCAGCGTCGTTCGTCCTCCGCGCCGCATCGGCCGCCTTCAGGAACGTCTCCATTGCCGTCGCGGGCTCACCTATGCCCGCGAAGCTCTGGGCGTCGCCGAGGTCGAGCAGGAGGGCGCAGCGCCGCGGTTCGTCGGGGTGCGGGAGCAGGTCGAACATCTCCAGCGCCCGCTGGTAATGGGCGACGGTGTCCTCGCAGGCGAAGCGCGCCCGCGCCTGCTCTGCCGCCCGCCGGCAGTAGTCCATGGCCTTCGCCACATCGCCGGCCGGCGCTGCCCGGTGGAAGTGGTAGGCCAGCTCTCCCAGGCGCGGCTCCA
>CAZIRH010000673.1:0-1578 GCA_964541065.1 uncultured Solibacteraceae bacterium | reverse complement strand
GCCTGGATGTGACTGCCGAGCGGATCCACTCGCTCGCGCCGGAGACGCGCGCGCTGCTCACCCGGCTGAGCACACGCCGCCCGGTCTTCATTCAGGCCTACTTCAGCCCCGAGGTGCCGCGCAGCTACATAGACGTGCGCACCAACCTGGTCGGCATGCTGCGCGAGTTCGACGCCGTGGGCGGGGAAGCCGTCCACCTGCGCATCTTCGAGACGGTGAAGTACTCGCCCGAAGCGCGCGAGGCGCAGGAGCGCTATAGCATCCGTCCCTACCGCGTCCCGGCGACCGAGGAGAGCGTGCGGGCGGTCAACGAGATCTTCCTGGGGCTGGTGTTCACCTGCGGCGCGGAGGAGTTCGTCGTTCCGTTTTTCGAGCGCGGCCTGCCGGTCGAGTACGAGCTGATGCGCTCGATCCGCGTGGTTTCGCGGGCCCAGCGCAAGAAGGTGGGCCTCCTGGACACGGAGGCCAAGCTGTTCGGCCTCTTCGACTACCAGAGGAAGATACAAGTCCCGCAGTGGTCCATCGTGCCGGAGCTGCGCAAGCAGTACGAGGTGATCCAGGTCCCCCCGGACGCCGACTACCCGCAGGATCTGGACGCGCTGGTGGCGGCCCTGCCCTGGACGCTCGCGCCGCCGCAACTCGAACGCCTCACGGCCTGGGCGCGGCGCGGCCGGCCCCTCCTGCTGCTGCTCGACCCCATGCCCGGTTTCGACCTCGCCCTGGCCCCGCAGGAGATGCAGCAGACCGGACCGTTCCGCATGACCGCGGAGAGCGCCACGCTCAAGACCGACGTCCGGCCGCTGCTGGAAGCCCTGGGCGTGACCTGGCAGACCACCCGCATCGCCTGGGACAACTACAACCCGCACCCGCCGCTGAAAACCCTGCCCAAGGAGTTCGTCTTCGTGGGCCGGGGTTTCAACCAGAAGCAGGCCATCACGGCGGGGCTTCAAGAGGTGGTGCTGTTGTATCCGGGCGTGCTGAGGGGCCGCGGGGGTGCGGAGTTCACGCCGCTGCTTGAAACCTCGCCGGAATCGGGCACGGTGAAGTGGGAGGACCTGGTGCAGCGCTCGCTGTTCGGCATCGCCGTGAACCAGGGCCTGCCGCACGTGCCGGGCAACTCGCCCCTGACGCTGGCGGCGCGCGTGCGGCGCGCCGGCGCCAACCCGGTGAACGCCATTGTCGTGGCCGACTTGGACCTGATGGGCGAGCAGTTCTTCGAGTTGCGGCGGCGGGGACTCGAGGGCCTGAGCTTCGACAACGTGACCTTCCTGCTGAACGCGGTGGACGAGCTGGCCGGGGACCCCTCCTTCATCGCGCTGCGCAAGCGGCGGCCGCGGCACCGCACGCTCGAGGCGGTCGAGGCCCGCACCAAGACCTACGAGGCCCGCCGCCTGCGCGAGACCCAGGCCGCCGAAGCCAACGCCGAGCAGCGCCTGAAAGAAGCCCAGGCGCGGCTGGACCGGGCGGTGCGCGAGCTCGAGCAGCGGACCCCATTTACGTTCCCGCTGACGACCTGACCGACCCGGCGCCGGCGACCACCTTCGCCCACCTGGATGCCACCACCGTTCTTTCCCGGCA
>CAZIRH010000672.1:0-1586 GCA_964541065.1 uncultured Solibacteraceae bacterium | reverse complement strand
TGCCATCATCATCGGCAGCATTACCCAGTTCGGACGGGACGACAAGAGCACCGGCGTCGCCGGCGGCGCCCTGTCCCGCGTGACGGGGCGTTTCGGCGTCGGCGGCGTCAAGCGGACCGAGTCGAAAGCCGTGGTCGGCATCAGCGCGCGCATGGTGGACACCGAGACCGCCGAAGTGCTGGCCACGGCCAAGGGCCTGGGCGAGTCCACGCGCAGCGGGACCAACCTGCTCGGCGCGGGCGGCGGCTCGGTGGTGGGCGGCGGCGCCGTGGACATGACCAGCAAGAACTTCGCCGCCACCATCCTGGGCGAGGCGGTCAACCAGTCCGTGACGCAGCTCACCCAGCAGCTTGTCGGCGGCGCCGCCCGCCTGCCCACCCGCAAGCTGGTGATCGACGGCCTGGTGGCTGACGCCGCCGGCGCCACCCTGGTGCTCAATGTCGGCAGCAAGGCCGGCATCAAGGTGGGCGACCGGCTGCAAGTGCGCCGCAAGATCCGCGATGTGCGCGACCCGGCCAGCGGCAAGATCCTGCGCAGCATCGAGGACAAGATCGGCGAAATCGTCATCACCGAAGTGGACGAGCGCTCCGCCGTGGGCGCCTACACCGGCGTGACGCCGGCCAGGGTGGGTGACGTGGTCAGGAACTAGCCGCTTGCTGACGCGCGTGGCTGGGAGCGGATTTCCGAGCCGTGACCGTAAGGGAGCGGGTGGCTACGGGAGGGTGAACCATGGGCTTCAACATCGGCGACAGCGCCGGCGACTACCAGATTATGGGCGTGCTGGGCGCCGGCGGCATGGGCAAGGTGTACAAGGTGCGCAACACCATCTCGGACCGCGTCGAGGCCATGAAGGTGCTGTTGCCAAACCTGGCCGAGGAACCGGAGCTGGCCGACCGCTTCATGCGCGAGATCAGGCTGCTGGCGAGTCTGGCTCACGCCAACATCGCCGCGCTCCACACGGCTCAGCGCCTTGAGAACCAGCTCGTCATGTTCATGGAGTACGTGGAGGGGACCTCGCTGGAGGACCAGCTCAGGCAGGGCCCGCTGCCGGTGGCTCAGGCGGTCGATGGCATCGACCAAGTGCTGGCCGCCCTCGAGTACGCGCACGAGCGTGGCATCATCCACCGCGACATCAAGCCCGCCAACATGATGCTGACTCCCCGTGGCGTGGTGAAGCTGATGGACTTCGGCATCGCCCGGGCCACCGCCGACCGCCGGCTGACCATGACCGGCACCACGCTGGGCTCGCTTTACTACATGTCGCCGGAGCAGATCCAGGGCAGCGCGAACCTGGATGGCCGCGCGGACCTTTACTCGGTGGGCGTGTCACTGTACGAGCTGGTGACCGGGCAGCGGCCCTTCAAAGGCGACAGCGACTACGCCATCATGGCGGCCCATCTCGAGCAGGAGCCGGTCCCTCCCATCCAGGTGGACCCGCGGTTGCCGCCGGTGCTCAACGATCTGATCCTGACGGCGATTCAGAAGGATCCGGCCAGGCGGTTCCAGTCGGCCCGGGCTTTCCGTGCGGCGCTCAAGAACCTGAAGGCGGCGCTCGGGCCGGGACCGGTGGTGCAGGGCGCCGCCCC
>CAZIRH010000671.1:0-1588 GCA_964541065.1 uncultured Solibacteraceae bacterium | reverse complement strand
TCAGCGCGCCGCCGGCCAGGGTGTAGAGGAAGAACTTGATCGCGGCGTAGAGCTTTCGCGGGCCGCCCCAGACGCCGATGATGAAGTACATCGGCACCAGCACCGCTTCCCAGAAGACGAAGAACAGGAAGAAGTCCAGGGCCACGAACACGCCGATCATGCCGGTCTGCTGGAGCAGGAACATGGCGTAGTATTCCTTGAGGCGCTCCTCGACCGCGCTCCAGCTCGACAGGATGGCCAGCATGCCCACCACCGTGGTGAGCATCACCAGCAGCAGGCTGATGCCGTCGATGCCGAGCGCGTACTTCACGCCCAGGCTGGGGATCCAGTCCAGGCGCTCGACGAACTGAAAGCCCTCCGCCTGCTTGTCGAAGCCCTTCACCAGCAGCAGCGAGACCAGGAAGCCGGCCAGACCCGCGAGGTTGGCCCACAGGCGCAGCAGGTTCTTCTGCGAGCCGGGGATCACCAGCAGCACCGCCAGGCCGATGAGCGGCGTGAACAGGACCCAACTTAGTAAGTGACCGTTCATCGCATCAACGCGTCAGATAGTAACCGAAGACCAGCGCCACCCCCAGGACAAACACCAGCGCGTAGGCCTGCACGTAGCCGGTCTGCGCGATCCGCGCCGGAAAGGACGACATCTTCACCGCGAACGAGGACAGGCGCACGGCCCCGTCCACGATCCAGGTGTCCCACCAGATGCTGATGCGCGAGGTCAGGCGCGCCAGCCACCCGGTGCCGTTCACCCCGCCGTCCACCACGCGATTGTCGAAGCGCACCAGGGCCGAGCCGCCGCCCTTGCCCAGGCCGTTGACGAACAGGAAGTCGTAGATCTCGTCCACGTACCACTTGTTGAGCGCCGCCCTGTAGAGCGGGCCGGCAGCTTGCTTGAGCGCCTCCGCCTGCGCCGGCCGGCGCTGGTAGAGGTGCCAGGCCAGGGCCAGCCCCGCGCCGGCGACGGCCACCGAAAGCAGCATCAGCAGCCACTCGGTCGAGGCCGCATGCGCCTGTTCGGCGGCGCCGTGGGCGGCCTCGCCGGCCAGCGCGGGCGCGAGCCAGTGCTCGAACGCGCGGAACGCCTCGGGCAGCGCGCTCCACAACTTCGGCACGCCAATCCAGCCCGCGGCGATGCTCCCGACGGCCAGCACCACCAGCGGCAGTGTCATCACGCGCGGCGATTCGTGGATGTGCGCGGCCACCTTCGGCTCCACCCGGCTCTCCCCGTAGAAGGTCAGCGCCATCAGCCGCCACATGTAGAAGGCCGTCATGCCCGCGGTCACCAGGCCCACCGCCCAGATCCAGACCGAGCCGTTGTAAACCTGCCACAGAATCTCGTCCTTGGAGAAGAAGCCCGCCAGGCCCGGCACCCCGGCGATGGCCAGCGTGCCCGCCAGCATGGTCCAGTGCGTGGTGGGGATCTTCTCCTTCAAGCCGCCCATGCGACGCATGTCCTGCTCACCGGAGAGCGCGTGGATCACCGAGCCGGAGCCGAGGAACAGCAGGGCCTTGAAGAAAGCGTGCGTGTAAAGGTGGAAGATGGCCACCCAGTAGGCGCCCACGCCGCAGGCCATGAACATGTAGCCGAGCT
>CAZIRH010000670.1:0-1591 GCA_964541065.1 uncultured Solibacteraceae bacterium | reverse complement strand
TCTGTGGCCGAGAAAAAGCCGTCGGTGTTTGAGTATCTGGATGAGCGGCATGCGCGTTGGACAAACGCATCCGATGGTTGGCTCTACGGGTATTGGGCTTACTGCTGGGCCGACCGATCCTTGAGAATCCGCCAGATCGATACGGCAACCAGGCAGATCGCGGTCGACCCCTACCGGCTGCACCAGCGGGAAGGCATGGGCGGCGTTTCGTGGCACAAGACGATTCCCTACTACGCCTTCAACCTGTTGGAAGAACTCGACCAGCCTGGCGAGTGGTATCTCGACCGCGGGACAGGCGTCCTCTACTTCTATCCACCGTCTGATCCGTCGCGGGCCGTCATCGAGATGAATCTGCTCTCGACTCCGATGTTGACCATGGACAAGGTGGCCGACCTGCGATTGGAGGGCTTGGTCTTCGATCTGGCCCGCTTCGACTGCGCCGTGATCAACAACAGCGAACGCTGTCTCGTGGCTGGCTGCACGGTGAAACGGATCGCGGCCAACGGCATCCAGATCAAGGGCGGGCGGGAGTGCGGCGTCCTCGGCTGCGATCTCCACCACATTGGCGCGCGTGCGGCCACGATCAGCGGCGGCGACCGGCGAACGCTCACGCCGGCGCACCACTTCATCGAGAACTGTCACTTCTACGCCAACCGGGGCCTCTGCGCCGGAATTGACGGGGTCGGAAACCGCGTGGCCCACAACCTGTTTCATAAGTGCCAGGGCAGCGCCGTGTACGGAATCGGGGGACCCATCGGCAACGATCACGTGATCGAGTTCAACGACGTTCGTGAAGTCTGCCAGGAAGGCGGCAGCACGAGTGCCGGCGGCGATACCGGCGCCATGGGGTGTTACGGCGATCCGACCTACCGCGTGGTCTATCGCTACAACCGGTTCTCGGACATAGGCACGGGCCAGGAGGGTGGCCGTGCCGCCATTCGCCTGGATGACGTCATCAGCGGCATGATTATCTACGGGAACATCTTCCATCGCTGCGGGGACAAAGTCTTCGGCGCTTTGCAGTACAACGCCGGCCGCGACAACGTTGCCGACAACAACGTGTTCATCGAGTGCCCGCGGGTGCAGACGGGCGGGTTCAACCTGAACAACCTGTTGTGGGAAGCCGCAAGAAAGAAGGGCACGGCCACAGAACCGCTTTTCCTTTCCCGCTACCCGGACCTGAAGCACATCTTCGAAAAGAGCGGATTCAACCATCTCTGGCGAAACGTCTATTGGAACTGTCCGCTGCTCATCAAACCCGGCTATCAAGTCCCCCTCGAGTCGTTCGATGTCATGGATCCCGTGATGTACACGGCCGAGAATCCCGGCTTCGTGGATGTGGCCCACGGTGATTTCCGGTTGAAGCCGGATGCGGCTGTTCTCAACCGCATCGGCTTCCGCCCGATCCCAGTGGAGGAGATTGGCCTTTACGAGGATGAGCATCGGGCCAGTTGGCCTGTAGCGGTGCAAGCGAACAGGACGAGTGAGCCATGAGACCAACCCAATCGATCCTTGCCGCCCTTCTGCTGTTACCGCTGGCCGCAGCGCGCGCCGCCGAAACTCCTTCGACCGTCAAGCCCTGGACGCTCGC
>CAZIRH010000669.1:0-1596 GCA_964541065.1 uncultured Solibacteraceae bacterium | reverse complement strand
TCCAGCGTGCGGATGATGACCGGGAAGCCGTCCATGGCCTCGAACAGCCCGGCGAAATCCTTGCGCTGCATGGGCAGCAGCCTGGCCAGGGCCTTGCGCCGGCTCTTCTCGTCGCGGGCCATGATCATGGCCTGCATGTGCTCGATGCGGTCCGGGGCAAAGAACATGTGCTCGGTGCGGCACAGCCCGATGCCCTCGGCGCCGAAGCGGCGAGCCACCTTGGCGTCGCGCGGGATGTCGGCGTTGGCGCGCACGCCGAACGAGCCGCGGAACTCGTCGGCCCAGCCCATAAACTCGGCCAGGGCGCCGGAGCTCGGATCCGGCTCGACGGTCTGCGCCTGCCCGGCGAAGACCTCGCCCGCCGAACCGTCCAGCGACAGCCAGTCGCCTTCCTTCAGTACGACCGCCTTGCCGGCCACGCTCACGCTCAACTGTTTCTTGTGCTCCTCGACGTTGATGGCGCCGGCGCCGGCCACGCACGGGATCCCCATGCCGCGGGCCACCACCGCCGCGTGCGACGTCATGCCCCCGCGCGAAGTGAGAATGCCCTTGGCCACTTCCATGCCGTGGATGTCATCCGGCACGGTCTCGGAGCGCACCAGCACCACGGGGCTTTTCTTCGCGGCTTCCACCGCGTCGTCCGCGGTGAACACGATGCGGCCCACCGCGGCCCCAGGGGAGGCCGGCAAGCCAGTGGCCAGCTTCGCGAGGTTCTTGCGCGATTCAGGCGCGAGGAGCCGGTGCAGAAGCTGATCGAGTTGCTGCGGATCGACCCGCAGCACCGCTTCCTGCTTCGAGATCAGGCCTTCGTTCACCATGTCCACGGCGATCCTCACCGCTGCTGGCCCGGTGCGCTTGCCGTTGCGGGTCTGGAGCATGTACAGCTTGCCGTCCTGGATGGTGAACTCGAAGTCCTGCACGTCGCGGTAGTGGCGCTCCAGGCTGCTGGTGATGCGCACGAGCTGCTGGTAGACCTCCGGCATCAGCGTCTCGAGCTGGGTGATGGCCCGGGGCGTGCGGATGCCCGACACTACGTCCTCGCCCTGCGCGTTGGTGAGGAACTCGCCGTAAAACTCCTTCTCCCCGGTGGCCGGGTTGCGCGTGAAGCCCACCCCGGTGGCCGAGGTCTCGCCCAGATTGCCGAACACCATGGCCTGCACGTTGACCGCGGTGCCCAGGTTCTCCGGGATCTTGTTCATCTTGCGGTAGTGGGTGGCGCGGGGGTTGTTCCAGGAGCGGAACACCGCGTCGCGCGCCATGGTCAGTTGTTGCCGGGCGTCCTGCGGGAACGCCTGACCGGTCCTCGTTTGGACCAGCGCCTGGTAGTCGGTGATCACCGCCTGGAGGTCTTCCGCCGTCAGCTCGGTGTCGAACTTCGCCTTGACCTTCTTCTTGCGGCCGTCGAAGATGTGCTCGAATTCCGGCTTGGGGATCTCCAGCACCACGTTGCCGAACATCTGGATGAAGCGTCGGTAGCAGTCCTGAGCGAAGCGCGGATTGCCGCTCTTGGCCTCGATCACCTTCACCGTCTGGTCGTTCAGGCCCAGGTTCAGGATGGTGTCCATCATGCCGGGCATCGAGAACTTGGCGCCCGAC
>CAZIRH010000668.1:0-1599 GCA_964541065.1 uncultured Solibacteraceae bacterium | reverse complement strand
CGGGCAACCCGCCGCTGGAGGGCGCCGTGTTCGAGTACATCGCGCTGAAGGGCGATACGTGCGGGGTGGATACGCTGGTGATTACGGAGCTGGCGGATTATATGCGGTCGATCGGGCTGCCGATTCCGGACAATTATCCGTTTGCGGGGCGGGCGTTTAATACGACCAGCGCGGGTATTCACGCGGGCGGGCTTAGGCAGGATGAGCGGATATACAACATCTTCGATACCGAGAAGCTGCTTGGAAAGCCCGCGCGTGTGGCGATTACGGATAAGAGCGGGGCGGACGGCGTGGCGCACTGGGTGAACGAGTTCTTCGGGCTAAGATGAGACGATAGGATCAATAAGATCAAGGTGCACAAGCTGGCGCGGTGGGTGATCGACCAGTACGAGGTTGAGGAGCGGCTGACGGCGATAAGCGATCAGGAGTTAGAGGTCAAGGCGAGGGAGTTCTTCCCTGACTACTGGGAGAAATACAAAACGGGGAAGTAGAATTTACTATTGACGATTGATAATTGACTATTTTGAGATGCGTCGCCGCCGCCCGACAAAAGGCCAGGACCCGTTTACCGAGCGTCCGCGCGGAAACGCACGTTCTTGGTGTGCGCGCCGATGTTGACTTGCCTGGATTCTTCCGTCAGTTTCGAGCCTGCGATCGAAACGCTCTCAAAGACCACGTCGTTCACGTCGTGTTCGGGGTCGGCTCCTTCTATTTGCACGAGGTAATCGCCGGACTGTCCTTCCAACACCACGTTCTTGAAATGCACCTTTCGGATGAACCCGGGCACTTTCTTGCGCATATACTGGTTCACCACCGGGCGCAGGCGGATCAGCTCCCTCTGGCCTTCGCCGTGAATCCGGATATCCTCGATGTTGATGTCCTCCAGCCGCATGTCCTCGCCCGGCTCGAGCAGGAATGGCGTCATGGTGAAGTGGATAATGTCGAGATTTCTGAGCGTTACGTTGCGCATGAACGCGGCACGGCTCTCGTGTCCGAGCAGGAAGATGCGGGCCCGGTCGCACCAGAGAACCGAGTTCTCCACCGTGATCCGTTCGACGTTGCTGTTCTGAGCGCTGAAATCAAGTCCCTTGAGCGCGACACAATCGTCATCGCTTCGGATGAAGCAATCGGTGATCAGCACATCCTGGGAGTTGCAGGGGTTGATGCCGTCGTCGTTCTGGACGCGGGAGTTGCAGAGCTTCACATTCCGCACCGTTACCCGCCGGCAGTTCTTAGGCACGATGGTCCAGTGGGACGAGCCGCGCAGCGTGACGCCGGTTACTTCGACGTCGGTGCTGTTGCGAATCGCAATGAGGTTGCCGATCGGGCCTTTGCGCCACTCCCAGTCGGAGCCGTCCAGAATACCGCGTCCACGGATCCGAATGTTGGTTCCTTCGGCCAGCACCTCGGCCTTCACGACGGCACCGCCGGCAATGTAAAGGGTCTGGTTGCTCTGCAAGAGGATCTTCTCCGGCTTGTGGACTCCGGGGCCGAAGTAAACAACGTCCTTATCGTCCGGCTTTGGCGCGCCCGTCTCGATGGGATTTGCGAACAGCAGCAACGGGCCTTTCTTGCCGTCCGGCTCCACGCTGAGCTTTC
>CAZIRH010000667.1:0-1601 GCA_964541065.1 uncultured Solibacteraceae bacterium | reverse complement strand
GGACAGCAGCGTGACGGTTATCGACAATGGGCGCGGCATTCCGGTGGACCTGCATCCGGAGAAGAAGAAGCCTGCCTTGGAGATCGTCATGACGGTGCTGCATGCCGGCGGCAAGTTCGGCGGGGGCGTCTACAAGGTTTCCGGAGGCTTGCACGGCGTGGGGGTCTCGGCGGTCAACGCTCTTTCGGAATGGTGCGAGGCCGAGGTCCGCCGTGACGGGCAAATCCACGTGCAGCGCTATGAGCGGGGCGCGCCCACCGCGCCGGTCAAGGCCATCGGGAAGACCGCCAAGGGCGAGACCGGGACGAAGATCACCTTCAAGTTCGACCGCCAGATCTTCAAGGATGATGCCGACTACCGGTTTGAGACGCTGGTGCAGCGCTTCCGTGAGATGGCCTTCGTCACTCGCGGTGTGACCATCTACCTACTGGACGAGCGCGACGGCCGGGAGATGACCTTTCACTTCGAGGGAGGGATCACCTCCTTCGTCCGTTATCTGAACCGCAACCGGGAGGTGCTGCACCCCGTCGTCTTCGCCGACAAGGAAGTGGATGGAACGGGGATCGAAGTGGCGCTGCAGTACACCGATGCCTACGCCGAGTCGGTCTACTCCTTCGCCAACACGATCAACACCGTGGACGGCGGAACACACCTGACGGGTCTGCGAGCCGCAATCACGCGGACGATCAATGACTACGCCCGCAAGGCCAGCCTGCTGAAAGAGGCCGACGCCAACTTCTCGGGTGATGACACGCGCGAGGGGCTGACCGCCATCGTCTCGGTCAAGCACCGGGATCCGCAGTTCGAGAGCCAGACCAAGGTCAAGCTGATGAACGCCGAGGTGCAGACCCAGGTGCAGCAGGTCCTGGGCGAGGTCTTCAGCGAGTTCCTGGAGCAGAACCCCAAGGCGGGCAAAGCGGTTGTGCAGAAGTGCCTGACCTCGGCGCGGGCGCGCGATGCGGCACGCAAAGCGCGTGACCTGGTGATCCGCAAGAGCGCACTGGAGAGCCTGACTCTCCCGGGCAAGCTGGCCGACTGCTCCGAGCGCGATCCGAACCGCTGTGAGCTGTACATCGTCGAGGGTGATTCGGCCGGCGGCTCCGCCAAGCAGGGGCGTGATCGGCATTTCCAGGCCATCCTGCCGCTGCGCGGCAAGATCCTGAACACGGAGCGCGCCCGGCTGGACAAGATCCTATCCAACAACGAAGTCAGGTCGCTGATCTCGGCCCTGGGCACCGGCATCGGCGAGGGCTACGACCTTTCAGGGCTGCGCTACGGCCGGGTGATCATCATGACCGATGCCGACGTCGATGGCAGCCACATCCGGACGCTGCTGCTGACGTTCTTCTTCCGCTACATGCCGGAATTGGTCGAGAACGGCCACTTGTTCATCGCCCAGCCGCCGCTGTATCGGATCGCCTACAAGAACAAGGTGGCGTACGCCTACTCAGAGGGTGAGCGGGAAAAGGTGCTGAAGAGCTTCGACGGCGGGGCGGACAAGGCCAGCCAACAGCGCTACAAGGGTCTGGGTGAGATGAATCCGGTGCAGCTGTGGGAGACGACGATGGATCCCGCAAAGCGCACGCTTCTTCAGGTCACGA
>CAZIRH010000666.1:0-1602 GCA_964541065.1 uncultured Solibacteraceae bacterium | reverse complement strand
CCGCCCGTGGTGACTACGTCCTCGACCACCACGGCCCGCTCGCCAGGCGCCACCAAGAAGCCGCGACGCAGCGTCATCTTGCCGGAGGCGTCGCGCTCGGTGAAGATCGAGCGGGCCCCTAGCGCCCGGGCCACCTCGTGGCCGATGATGACCCCGCCCAGGGCCGGCGCGGCCACCACAGAGGGCCTGGGCTGCCCGCCCAGCAGCACGCTGAGGGCTTCGGCCAGCGCCCTCCCCAGCCGCTCGGCGTAGGCCGGGTGCTGCAAGACCAGGGCGCATTGCAGGTACTCGGGGCTGTGCAGGCCGCTGGTCAGCCGGAAATGCCCGCGCAGGTAGGCGCCGGTCTGGCAGAACAGCTCCTGCACGGCGTCGCTTGAGCCAGTCACAAGCTGCCACTATACCACCTGCCCTGCGGTACCATTTAAGTTTCAGGGAACACATAGGTTTGTGCCCCCGTCATAGTGAGTTTGAGGCCCGTTGAATCCCATCGAGGTGTGAATCCATGAAAAGCATGCAGTCCCGGCTGGCTCTGTTGTGTGCCTTCCTGTTGATGGCGCAGACGATAGTCGCGCAGGCCCCCCCGGTCCGCAGCTCGGTTCAGGGGCGCTGGTTCTCCGGCATCTCCCAACCGTACCGGTACCAGGAACTGGCTCCGGTGGACTTGGCCAACTCGAACCGCCTGGAGGCCCTGCTGCGGGCCGGCAAGCTGTACCTGTCCATGCAGGACGCCATCGCGCTGGCGCTGGAGAACAACCTGGACATCGCCTTGCAGCGCTACGGCCCGCTGGGCGCCTCAGCCAACCTCCAGCGCGCCGAGGCCGGCGGCCTGCTGCGCGGGGTGCCGACCGCCGTGCAAACCGCGACGGTTAGCGCCCTGGCTCAGGCGACCGGAACTGCCGGAGGCGGTGGGGGTGGCGGCACCGCGGCGGTGAGCGGCGGAGGCGACACCGGCGCCGGCGGGACCATCATCACCGCCACCGGCACCACCATCCCCAACCTGGATCCGCTGGCCTACTTCCAGACTTCCTGGGGCCACCGCACTACCCCACAAAGCAACTCCTTCAACACCGGTACCAACTCGCTGATTATGAGGAACGACGTAGCCAACTTCGGGCTTCAGAAGGGCTTCCTCTACGGCACGGTGGTGAGCTTCGCCTGGAACAACAGTCGGCTGCGGACCAACGCCGGGCGCAGCGATTTCAACCCGTCGATGTCGGGCAGCTTCGGCCTGAGCCTCACCCAGCCGCTGCTCCAGGGCTTCGGGCTGGCGGTCAACAGCCGCAACATCCACATCGCCAGGAACAACCAGCGCGTCTCCGACCTGGTCTTCAAGCAGCAGGTGATCAGCACGACCGCTGCGATCATCGCCGCCTACTGGGATCTGGTCAGCTTCAACGAGAACGTCAAGGTCAAGCAGCAGGCGCTGGCGCTGGCGCAGCGGCTGTACGAGGACAACCGGAAGCAGGTCGAGATCGGCACCCTGGCGCCCATCGAGATCGTGCGCGCCGAAGCCGAGATGGCCAGCGCGCAGCAGGCCCTCACCCAGGCCGAGTCGCAACTGCTGCAACAGGAGACGCTGCTCAAGAACGCGCTGAGCCGCAC
>CAZIRH010000665.1:0-1604 GCA_964541065.1 uncultured Solibacteraceae bacterium | reverse complement strand
CTTCGACTGGATCGCCGTCGAGCGCCCGCCGGCATGTAACGAGTGGGCAGCCATCCTGGATCGGCTGGAGCGCGCTGCGGCGGGCTGCACTGAAATCACCGCGCCGCGCGGAGGAACTCCTCGACCACCCGATTGAAGCGCGCGGCGTCGTCCACGAACAGAGCGTGGCCGCAGTCCTCGAAGAGCTCGACACGGGCCTTGGGCAGCCGGGCCTTGAGCATCTCAGCCTGGGCTTTGAGCGGCGGCGTGATCGCGTAGAGCACCGGGCGGTCCAGTTTCGCCAACGCCGGGCGCCAGTCGCCCCGGGCCATGTGATTGGCGATCAGCACCACCGCCGTGTTGGTCGGCGTCCCGAGCGACGCGGCCATGACCTTCCGGAGGTACGGCTCCGGCTGCGGCTTCTTGTACATCGAGCGCACGAACTTCTCGGTGAACTTCTGGCGGTCGGCCTGCAAGGCTCTCACCCAGGCCCATTCGCTGGCGATCTCCTTGGGTTCGGGATCGGCCCCGATAGTGCCGTCCACCAGGACCATGGCCACCAAACTGGCGTTGCCGTACTGCTCGACGTAGCTGAGCACCTCCCGCACTCCCATGGACCAACCCACCAGCACGACAGGCGCAAGCTTCAAATGGTCCACGACTTCTCTGATGTCCTGCGCCCGGCGCTCGGGATAGTGCCCTTCGGCGGGCTTGTCCGAGGCTCCCTGCGAGCGCGGGTCCATGGCCACCACGCGGTAGCGCACAGCGAAGTGCCGGATCTGCGGCTCCCAGATCTCGGCGGGGATGGTCCAGCCAGGTACGAACAGGATGGCCGGGCCGCTGCCCGATTCCAGGTAGTGCAGGCGCACGCCGTCGCTGGTGGTCAGAAAGGCGCTCTTCACGGGAGTCGCGGCCCCCAGAGCCGTCCCGGAGAGCAGGATAGCGCAGGCGCAGAGCAGATGTTGGCGGGGCATGGTGCTCCCTGGGAGTATACCAACCGGGCCGACCAGCCGGGGCCTGAGTGAGCCACCGCCGAATCGGTCCACCAGATCTCTTGACGGCCCAACCAGCTACGTAGTACACTCGGTCGCGGAAGGGGTCTGCGAGGCACGGGCCCCGACCGTGGTCATCTCGTCCTGATCTCAAAAGACCGTATGGGTTAGGGGGTTAACGTGAAGAGGTCCACAACTCTAGGTGTGTTTCTGCTCGCGCTGTGGCTGGGCGCAAGCCTGCTCAATGCGCAAGTCATTGTCACCGGGTCGCTTAGCGGCACCATCACCGACGCGACTGGGGCGGTCGTTCCAGGCGCCCAAGTCAAAATCGTCAGTGCGGAGACCGGGGCAACCTACAACCTGACCTCCAACGAGGCCGGCGTGTACTTCCAGGCGGCTCTGCCCGCCGGCTTCTACCGCGTGGAAATCATCGCACCCGGCTTCCGCCAGGCGGTGGTTCACAAGATCAAGGTGGATGTGGGCACGCCGGCGTCGGCTGACGTCAGACTCGAGGTCGGCGCCACCACCGAATCCGTTCAAGTACAGGCCGAGGCCACGGCGGTAGTCACCGCTACAGCCGCCATCGGCACCACGGTCACCGGGCGGCAGATTACGGAACTGCCGTTCACCTCG
>CAZIRH010000664.1:0-1616 GCA_964541065.1 uncultured Solibacteraceae bacterium | reverse complement strand
AGGCGTCTCGGGCGACCCGGCCAACGGGCCGAGCCGGCTCTTCAAGGCCTCGAAGACCGCCTCCGGCGTAATCTCCCGCATGGCCGGTTCGGGCTCGGCGCGGCGTTTGTAGGTGGTGACGGCGTGCGGGCTGCGCAACACGGTGAAGGTGCGCCCGTAAGGCCCGTTGCGGGCCGGGTCCGTGGGACCGAAGATGGCCACGCCCGGCTTGCCCAACGCCGCGGCCAGGTGGAGCGGCCCGCTGTCGATTCCCACCACCGCCCGCGCCACGCGGGTGGCGTGGATCAGCCCGGAAACGCCGCACACGTGCGTCTCGGTCTGCGCGATCGAGTGCAGCAGCGGAGCCGCGTCCCGCGGCCCACTCAGCACCAACGGAAGCGCCAGCTCCTCGCGCAGCCGCTGCCCCAGGCGCGCATAGAACTGGCGCGGCCACATCTTGCCGGCCCAGCCCGCCAAGGGGCTGGCCAGCACGAATGCCCCCGCCGGCAGCTCGCCTTCCTGGGATCCCGCCGGCAGCGGGAACGTGCACAGGATCGAGGCGGCACCGGCCGCGGCGGCCAGTTCCAGGTTGCGGTCCACGATGTGGGCCGCGCCGGCGCGCACCCGGTTCGAGTACGCCAGCGCCGCCAGCTTCTCCCGCACCTGGGATTGGTGGAACCCGAAGATGCGCTCCGGACGCGCGACCAGGGCCATGAAGGCCGATTTGATCAGGCCCTGGAAATCCACCGCCAGCGTCGAGCGGAACCGCCGCAGCTCGCGCCAGGTCTCCACGAGGCCGCGCCCGCTGCGTCGCAGCACGATCAGCCGGTCCACGAAGGGGTTCGCGTCGAGCAGCGGCGCCCACTTGGACTCCACCACCCAGCACAGGGTCGAGCCCGCAAAACTGTGCTTGAGCGTGGCCACCGCCGGCAGGGTGTGTATGAGGTCGCCCATCGAGCCGGTTCTGACCACCAGGATGCGCGGCCCGGCCATTTCCTACCCGCCCTGCCGCGCCCGCACGTGAGCCACGAAATCCCGGGTGCGCCGCCGGTCTGCCGTCTCCTCGTGGAGCACAGAATCCGCCGGAATGTCTTCCCAAACCGCAGAGGCGCCTACGACCACGCAGTCCACCACTCTGAGCGCGGCCACCAGCTCGGCCCGGGCTCGAGCCGGCAGGATCGGCTCCGGCGCATCTGTAACCACCACCATCAGCCAGCCCCCCGGCTCCGCCAGTTCGCTCAGGCGCCGGGCGTGCGCGGGCAGCAGCGGGTCGAAGCGCCCCGTGACCACCCGCACCGGGCAACCGGCGGCGCGGGCCTCACGCGCGCGCTCGAGGGCCTGCTCCGGGATCAGGATCTTGCCTCTGGTGTCCACCGCCACCGTCCTATTTGAGCAGTTCTAGGGCCGCCTGCGCCACACGTTCGGCCGGGATGCGGCGCATACAGCGGTGGTCGATGGGGCAGTCGCGCAACATGCAGGGGCTGCACTCGACCGGCTCGCGCACCACCCGCGCGCGCGCCGACACCGGCCCGGTGGCCTCCTCAATCGTCGGGCCGAAGATGGCCAGGGTGGGCACGCCCGCCGCCGCCGCCACGTGCATGGCGCCCGAATCGTTCGTCAGGAACACCCGGCAGGCC
>CAZIRH010000663.1:0-1627 GCA_964541065.1 uncultured Solibacteraceae bacterium | reverse complement strand
CATCCGCAACGTGCACCGGGCCGTGGGCGCCATGTTGAGCGGTGAGATCGCGCGGCGCTACGGTTCCGCCGGCTTGCCGGACGACACCATCCGCTTCCACTTCCGCGGCTCCGCCGGGCAGAGCTTCGGCGCGTTCCTGGCCAAGGGGGTCACCCTGGTGCTCGAGGGCGACGCCAACGACTACCTGGGCAAAGGGCTCTCCGGCGGCAGGATCACCGTCTACCCGGAGCGCGGCTCTACCTTCCGCCCAGAGGAAAACATCCTGGTGGGCAACGTGGCGCTTTACGGGGCCACCAGCGGCGAGGCCTATTTGAACGGAGCCGCGGGCGAGCGCTTTGCGGTGCGCAACTCCGGGGCCACGGCGGTGGTTGAGGCCGTGGGCGACCACGGCTGCGAGTACATGACCAAGGGCGTGGTGGTGGTGCTCGGTCCCACGGGCCGCAACTTCGCCGCCGGCATGACCGGCGGCATCGCCTACGTGCTCGACGAAACGGGCGAGTTCGCGGCGCGCTGCAACCGCGCGAGCGTCGATCTCGAACCGGTCCACGGCGCCGATACCGAAGCCTTGCGCACGCTGGTCACCCGCCACCTCGAGCACACGCGCAGCCCGCAAGCCGCCGAGATTCTCTTGGACTGGGACAACATCCTGCCCCGGTTCGTCAAGGTCTTCCCGCACGAGTACCAGCGCGCGCTCCGCGAGAGCCACCCTGAAGAGCGCCTCCAGAAGCGGGCCGAAGGCTGCATGGATTGCGGCGTGCCCTTTTGCCAGAGCGGCTGCCCGCTCGAGAACGTCATCCCCGACTTCAACGACCTCGTCTGCCGCGAGCGCTGGTCGGCCGCTCTCCGCACGCTGCACTCGACCAACAACTTCCCCGAGCTCACCGGGCGCGTCTGCCCCGCACCTTGCGAAGCCGTGTGTGTGCACGGCCTCCACGCCGCCCCGGTGACCATCAAGCTCAACGAGCACAGCATCATCGAGCGCGCCTTCCAGGACGGGGATGTCCGGCCGCAGCCGCCCCTGGCCCGCTCAGGCAAGCGCGTGGCGGTGGTGGGTTCCGGCCCGGCGGGCCTCGCCGCCGCGCAGCAGTTGAACCGCGCGGGGCACTCTGTCACCGTCTTCGAGAAGGCCGATCGCATCGGCGGGCTGCTGCGCTACGGCATCCCCGATTTCAAGCTTGAGAAGAGCGTACTCGACCGCCGCCTCGAGCAGCTCGAGGCCGAGGGCGTCCAGTTCCTGACCGGCGCCCACGTGGGAGGCAACGTGCCGCTCGAGGACCTGCGCCGCGACTTCGATGCCATCCTGCTGGCCGGCGGCGCCGAGCAGCCACGCGACTTGGATGTGTCCGGGCGCGAGCTACGAGGCATCCGTTTCGCCCTGGAGTTCCTCACCCAGCAGAACCGCCGCATGGCGGGCGACAAGCTGGATTTCTGTAGCGAGATCCTGGCCACCGGAAAGCGCATCGCCATCCTGGGCGGCGGGGACACCGGCGCCGACTGCCTGGGCACGGCGCTGCGCCAGAACGCTTGCTCCGTTCACCAGCTCGAGATCCTGCCTAAACCTCCGGGCGACAACTCCCACGGAGAGGGTGGCGTCCGGGAGTGGTCCGTCTCTACCACCCGCTTCACG
>CAZIRH010000662.1:0-1629 GCA_964541065.1 uncultured Solibacteraceae bacterium | reverse complement strand
CTCGTCGGCGGCATCACCTATGTCCGCACCTGGGCGGGCTAGTACTACAGGGCTAGATCAGGAGCGCTTGCAGCCGCATGTGGCGTCGGACGTGGGCTCGGCGGGCCTGCGCTTGGTGCCAGCGGCGCCAGGTTGACCAGCGCAGGCCCTGGCTGATGGCGTGTCCGCCGTGGTGAATCAGATTGAGGAGCCCCCGGATTTCGGCGAGGGTGAGCGCGGCGAGACGTCGATGGGGGGCTGGGGCAGGGATTTCCGGCTTGGGCGGCTGGTCGGTTGGAGTGTCCTTGTGGGTTGGTTGTCCTGGTGGTTCGCGGCCCCTTTTTTGGCCTTGTGGGCGGTGACGGCGAGGAAGGTGTGGGCGAGCATGGCGAGGGTGATGTGTCGGTGCCAGGCGTCCCAGGTGCGGACCTGGTAGTCGTCGAGGCCAACCTCGTTCTTGGCGGATCCGAAGCATTCTTCGATGGGCCAGCGCGCCCCCGCGACGTGGACGAGCTCGACGACGCTGGCGTGGTTCGGGTTGTAGCAGCGGTAGTAAGCGAGTTCACCGTTATTGATGGAGCGGCGGATCAAATACTGGTGGTCGGGGTCCGCGGAGTTGATGAGCGCCCAGTCGTAGACCCGGAACCCTTTCGACCCGATGCCGCAGGCGCGGCGTTGCCAGGTGTTTCGGGGCAATCGGCTGGCGAGCTTGTCGCACCGGGCTATCTTTCCCGTGGTGTCGGTGAACTGCGTGGACTTCGGCACCGCCATCACATACGGGATCCGGTTTGTTTCGAGGTGGTCGCTCAGCCCGGGGTTCTGGCCGAACTCCTCGTCCGCAGTGAACCAGGCGAACGGAATCCCGGCCGCCCGGGCCGCGCAGATCATCTCGATGACGTGCGCTGGCCTGGTCGCGAAGGCCAGGTCGGGCGGGACCCCAGCGGCCGCGCACCGGTCCGGGTTGGCCAGCCACGATTCTTCCGGCAGGTACAGCCGCCGATCGACTAAGACCCGGTCCCGGTCTGAGGTCACATAGCCGAGAAACGTGGCGATCTGGCAGTTGTCGATCCGGCCCAGCGTCCCAGAGTACTGTCGCTGCACCCCCACCGACTTGGTGCCCTTCTTCGGAAACCCGGTCGGGTCCGCGACGAGAATCGCGCCCGGGTCGGCCAGGTACTCCATGGCATACTCACGGTTCAGCGTCAACAATCTATCCACATCCCAGGGGGACAGGTTCAGTAGCCGCTGCAACGCTTTGGGCTCGGGCTCGCCGGTGTGCTCGGCGATCGTCCAGCCATTCTTCCGTTCAATCGGCGCCAACAACCCCTGCACATACTGCTCGGCGTGGCGTCTCGACTCGGTCCGGTAAAACAGTGGCCGCATCCGTGTGAACAGACATTCCAGGTCGGATGCCCACTGGGTCAAATCCGCTCGGGTCACCGCGCCATCGTACACAACAACCGGAAGGCTCGTCGATGCTGAATGCACACGAGAATCGTCACACCATCTGACTTGAACTCCGTGGAGGCGCGCCGACATTACTCCACCGGTCTTCGCTAAACTCAGAGAGCTGCCCAGAGAGCGGAGCTGCCGCATTGTATTCTCCGGCCGAGGACGACACCCTCCAGGAAAGTCGCCCTCCAGGCCACG
>CAZIRH010000661.1:0-1631 GCA_964541065.1 uncultured Solibacteraceae bacterium | reverse complement strand
GCATCGGGCGCGCCGGCGGCCCGGTGACCGCCGCCACCGGCGGCGGGTTAATCGACGTTGGCCAGGCCGGCGGACAGGTATCCGCCGAAAGCGGCGCCGGCTCGATTAAGGTGCGCCTCGCCAAGGGCGTCCGGTGCGAATCGGGCAGCGGCTCTATCCAGCTCTACGCCGTCTTCGGCAGCCTGCGCGCCGCCACCGGCGCGGGCAGCATCATCGCTGATTTGGTGGCCGGCAAGCCGCTCGAAGACTCGGTGCTCAGCACCGGTTCCGGTGACATTACGGTGTTCATCCCGTCCAACTTGGTGGTGACGATCCAGGCCATCTCGACTTCCCCGGGCCTCCAGAAGATCATCTCGGACTTCCCGGAGATTCAGGCCCGCGTCTACTCGCGCGCGGGGCGGGCCGAGGCCCAGGGAACCCTCAACGGCGGCGGCCCTCTACTGAGGCTGACGGCCACCGACGGCACCATCTACCTGCGTCGTCAGAAATGAGTGTTACGGAGTAAGACCATGAAGAGAATCCTGTTGACTTTGCCTGTGTTGGTGGCGCTCGCAGCGTGCCTGCTGCCGGCGCAATCTGCGGACTGGGATCAGTGGATGGCGTTGGCCGTGCAGCCTGCGCCGCCCGCGCCGCCCCTCGCGCCTATGCCGCCCGAAGGGGTGGTGCGCTTGCAGGCGGCGATCGCCGGCAGCGGCAGCTACCTGGGCATCGGGATTGCCGAGGTTAACGCCGAGCGCGCCAAGGCGCTCAAGATGCCGGAGGAGCGGGGCGTCGAGATCACCAGGGTGGACGAAGACACTCCCGCGGCCAAAGCCGGCCTGAGAAAGGGCGACGTGGTACTGGAGTTCAACGGCCAGCGCGTCGAGGGCACCGAGCAGTTCGTGCGCCTGGTGCGGGAGACCCCCGCCGGGCGCCAGGTCAGACTGCTGATCCACCGCGAGGGCGCCACCCAGACCATCACCCCCACCGTGGAGCGGCGCAAACCGCAAACCTTCCACTGGGAGGGCGACTGGCAGCGGGACTTCCAGCGCCAGATGGAGAAGCTCGGCGAGAACATGGGTCGCCTCAGGGATTTCCGTTTCCAGATGCCCGACATGCCCCGCACCATGATGAGCTGGCGCAGTGGCGCGCTGGGGGTCGAGGCCGAGGCGCTCCCCTCGCAGTTGGCCGAGTTCTTCGGCGTCAAGGAGGGTGTCCTGGTGCGGCAGGTCAACAAGGACTCTCCCGCACAGAAGGCCGGAATCCGGGCCGGCGACGTGATCGTGAAGGTGGACAACGAGAAGGTCTCCACGCCCGGTGAGGTGACCGGGGCGATCCGCTCGGCGCGCTCCAAGAAGACCATTCCGCTCACCGTGGTGCGCAGCCGTCAGGAAGTGACGCTGAACGTCACCATCGAGCCGCCGGAGCCCGCCCCGATGCCCAGCCCGCGCCCGCGCATGATCCGGACGCCGGAGCCTCAACCGCGGCCGCAGCGGCTGGCCACCCCACCGGCGAGGGTGAAGCCGCTCGAGAGCATCACGCTGTGAGAAAGGAACAGTAGGGGCGATGGATCCGTAAGATCCGTGGGAAAATCGGGGACAGCCTGGGGTGTCCACGGGGGGACACCCGAGGCAGTCCCCGATTTTCAGGCG
>CAZIRH010000660.1:0-1654 GCA_964541065.1 uncultured Solibacteraceae bacterium | reverse complement strand
TAAATAGCCCCGGAGGGGCGAAAGGGACGTTTGCAGGTTGTCACCGGTAGGGTTTCGCCTCTTTCGCCCCTTCGGGGCTAAAGCCGTAAGGCCCTTCCGTCCGGGGGCTTACGCCCTTGTCGTTACCCACATTTTTCTCCGGTGGCGAGGTCGTAGCCGTGTACGGACCACAACAGCTGCCGCAGCCCGCGCCAGATGGTCAGCCAGCCGGGGTTGCCATCGCTCTTGCGCGCCAGGAAGCCGCCCAGCCGGGCAATGGCCACCAGCACGCTGGAGTTCGTCCAGCCACCCGCCGGCCGGCCGTACTCCGCTTCCAGGATCGCCAGGGCCTCCGCTCCGATGGCGTCCTCGGGCACCGGATCGTCCGGGCGAGTTGCCGCCAGCAGTTTCATGTTCAGCAGCCGCACCGCCACCACCGCCAGGACGCCCAACAACGCCGTGATGCGTTGGGCCGTCGTCAACTGACTGTCCTCGATGCCCGTGCCCGTCTTGAGCGCCTTGTGGTATTCCTCGATCAGCCAGCGACGCGTGTACGCCTTGACGACACGCATGGCCTGCTCGAACGTCTCGACGGGCCAATCGGTCAACAGCACCCAGCGTATCGGCTCGACCCCTTCCGGAGCGTCAATTTCGCGCGCCTCCACGACGTTGACGGTGAACGGTTCCAACCACCCGCCCGGCCGCCAGGGCCCGCGCAACCGCGCCGTGCAAGTCCGCACTGCCACCTGCGCTCTACGGGCCGCCTGGCCGGGCCGGGCACGCAAATCCACAAAAAACCGCCCCAATTCAGGGCTCTTGGCCACTGCCTCAAACACCGAACCGCCGGCGTCGGCCAAGGCCCGCGGCTGGTTGGCCCGGAGGAGAAAATGCCAGCGGTTCTTCTGGCAGCGCTCGAACGTCTCGTAGATGTCCGATTCGCGGTCGGCAATGAACGTCCAGCGCGCGCCGGCAGCCGGCGGACCCAGCTGCTCCACCACCGCCGCCCAACGCTGCGATTCACGCGCTCGCTGGAGTCGCTTCCGCTTCTTCTCGTTGGGGCCGACCGTCGGCGTCGTCCGCGCCCACCAACGCTGATCCAGCAACCCTTCAACCGTCACTTCCGGTTCCTGATAGTCGTTCCAGCGTTCGACCTTCAGGGCCAACGTCGAATGCACATACAAACCCCGGCCGCCGTCGTCGCCTATGCGCCCCAAATCCTCGGCCGCCAAACGCGAGGTGAAATCCAACGAGGTCGTGTCTTCCAGCAACAGGTACTCGCCGGGCTGACGACAGACTGCCCGCACCCGGTTCACGTGCGGGGCTACGACCCGCTCGTAAGTGACATCCGCTTGCTCCAGCAAACGATAGGCCGCCTTCGCTTCCGACCATCGCTGGAACGATCCCGGCAGCGTCCCATGGGGGTTCTGGGCGAACTTGGCCGCAACCTTAATCAGTCGTGGGTGACGCCTTCTATCGCCCAATTCGGCTCCGCCAAATTCCACGCCTGCCCACTCCAAGGCCGACATAAGTGTGGTTGCCATAAGCGATTTTCCTTAATCGCACCACACCTGATATCGGCAAACCAAACCGGAAAAAATGTGGGTAACGACAAGGGCTTACGCCCCCGGCTAAATCCTATCGGCCTTGCAGGCCTGAAGAACCGGTCAGTTTGAGT
>CAZIRH010000659.1:0-1674 GCA_964541065.1 uncultured Solibacteraceae bacterium | reverse complement strand
GGGCCACACGCTCTGCTCCTGTGTGGGCCACACGCTCTGCTCCTGCGTGGGCCACCGCGGCGGGGTATGCACATGCGTACCCGTGCACTACTGGTATCCCAACTGAGGACGGCGCGCCGAGGCGGCTGAGCTGGGCGGGCTTACGCTGGCCCCATCAGCAGCTTCCTGGTGCTGATGCGCCATGCTGGGGGCAGATGAGAGGCTCGTGCCAGAATAAGCCGCCGGAGGCCTCGATTTTTTCCAGGATCTGATCCTTCGTGAGCTCCCGTATGACATGGCAGCGCGCGGAGCCGGCGAATTCGCCGCCTCCGCTCCCCACCAGCCACTTGTAGTAGCAATCGCCGCCGCAGCTCCACTTGGCGAAGCAGCCGCGGCAGTGCTCGCGGTTCTCGACCGCCTGCGATCTCAGGTTACCCAGGACCGCCAAATCGAAGCTGTACCCGGCGGGGCCGGGCGCGGGCCGGCCGTAGAAGAACACGCCGGCCCAGGGACTGTCTTCCGCGAATGCCTCGTAGCAGGCGGTGACGTTGCCGTCGGCCGAAAGGCAGAAGTTGTCCTGGGACACGCTACAGAAGTGGTTGGCCAGCGCGCCGACACGGGCCCCGGAGAACGCGACCTGGCGGCCGTGTGAGGCGGCGCGCCGCTGGGCCAGGCGATAGGCCTCGATGAACTCGTCGGATTCGGCCGAACGCTCGCCCCTGGCGCGTCCCAGCAGATAGACCGGCTCGACCTGGATGGACTTGGGCCGGAAGTTCGCGTAGAGGAACTCGACGGAGTCGGGCAGCGTGGAGATGTGCTCGGCTGTCACGGTCAGCCGGATGCCGTAGCCGAACTCCGCCTGATCGAAGCGGCGCAGGGTGTGGATCACGCGGTCGCTCGAACCCTGGCCCGCAACCGTAAGTCGGCACCGGTCGTGGATTTCCGGCAGGCCGTCGCAGGAGAGGCTGACGCCCCCGAGCTTGGCGATGATCCAGTCCAGCTTGTCGTCGGGGAGCACGCCGTTGGTGGCTAGCGAGGTGCGCAACTCCAAGCCGAGCTCCGCGGTCTTCTGGCGCGCGTACTCGAACGAGCCAGTGAGCACGGGCCAGTTGAGCGTCGGTTCCCCGCCGCCGTGGTAGCCGACTTCGACAGAGCCGGCGCCCCGCCGGGCGGCGCTGGCGACCGCGAAGTCGATCCCCCGCTGCGCCGTTTCCAGGCTCATGAACTTCGCCGGCGCGCCGCCCGCCAAGGCGTAGCAGTAGGTGCAGCGAAGATTGCAGGCCGTGGTCAAGAACAGCGTGACCATGGCGGGCTCCGGCTCCCCGCTACAGGCCGCCGCGGGAGGCCGCTCCGGCCCCGCGTCCACGATCTCAAGCTGGCGCAGCAGCTTCACCAGCGAGCCATCTGCGTCCGCGGCGGGCTCAAACGCGCCCTGCCGAAGCTCGGTGACAATCCGGGCCAGGCGGGCGTTGGCCACAAAGGCTGCCCGCCGCAGAGGAGCGTAGACGATGTACGCCGCCTCGCCCAGCGGAATGGTGAATACCTCGGCGGACAGGACGGGAGTCGCCGCCGCGGCGGACGATTCTTCGGCTGGTGCGACAGGCTGTGGCGCCATCGGGTCAGCCCTTCCTGCGGCGTTTCTCGTACGAGGTGGACATTTTCCAGAACGACTAGTAGCCCGGCCCCCCCAGCTCG
>CAZIRH010000658.1:0-1683 GCA_964541065.1 uncultured Solibacteraceae bacterium | reverse complement strand
GCTTGACGGCGCGGTCGGCGAACTCGGTCATCTCGAGGATGGGATCCACTTCGAGGGCGATGCGGGCCAGCTCGCCGTGCTCCTCGAGGGCCGCGATGAAGTCACGCAGGTCGCGATAGGGCATACGGTCCTTTTACTATGATGGATTACTTATGGCAAATCGCACAGCGTTCGTTACGGGCGCCGGCCGCGGCATCGGCCGGGCCATTGCCCTGGAACTGGCCCGCGCGGGCGCGCGCATCGTGGTGGCCTCGAACGAGCCCGAGAACAACAACAAGGTGACGGCCGAGATCGGCGAGGTGGGCGGCGAGGCCTTCCCCGTGTTCGTGGACCTGGCCTCCGCCGCATCCGTCGAGGAGGCCTTTGGCGCGACCTTGAAGCAGTACGGACGCATCGACATTCTGGTCAACAACGCGGGCGTCACCAAGGATGCCCTGGCCCTGCGGATGAAGCCGGAGGACTGGGACCTGGTGCTGGGGATCAACCTGCGCGGGGCCTTCCTGGCCTCGAAGCTGGCGCTGGCTGGGATGATGCGGGAGCGCTGGGGGCGGATCATCAACATTGCTTCCGTGGTCGGACAGTCGGGCAACGCGGGCCAGGCCAACTACGTGTCCTCGAAGGCCGGGATCATCGGCCTGACCAAGGCGCTGGCCCAGGAGGTGGGCAGCCGCAACATCACGGTGAACGCGGTGGCGCCGGGCTTCATCGAGACCGACATGACGGCGCGGCTGCCGCCGGAGGTCCGGGAGCGAATGCTGGCGACGATTCCGCTCAAGCGCGCGGGGCAGCCCGAGGACGTGGCCGCGGCGGTGAAATTCCTGGCCAGCGACGAGGCCGCCTACATCACGGGCGCGGTGCTCAACGTCAACGGCGGGATGTACATGTAGGGCGGTTGCTGGCGGGCTGGCCAGCCGTGTGGTGATGCGACCACAGGCCGACGGCCCGCGGCACAGCGGAGTAGACTGGTTACGGAGGGCAGGAACGTGTCGTCTGATCGGGTCTCCATCGATCCGAGAATCTGCCACGGACAGGCGTGCGTGAAGGGGACGCGAATCCCCGTCCACCAGATCGTCCGCATGTTGGCGAACGGCGACAGCATGGAGGATCTACTGGCTGAATACCCTTCTCTGTCCCGCGAAGACATCATGGCCTGCCTCGACTACGCGGCCGACCTGGCCGAGGAGCAGGTCACGCCCATTCAGCTCGCCAGCGTGACCGGCTGAGGATCCACCAGTCGGTAATGCACGCCGTTGGACGATTCCAGGAGTCGGAGTGCCCAGGCCTGCTGGTCGTCATGCGCGACGCCACGCTGAGCACCTCGCGGGCCGGCGGAGCTGTCGAGAAGTGACACAGCGCAAGGAGGCTTACGCGGTGACCGGATAGCGGCGCTCACCGTCCTGCGGCCGGCGCGATCCAATGGTCAGCCTGGACTGCTTGCCCACGGTTCCGCGGAGGAAGTCGTCCACCGTGTGCGCTCGCCAAACCGTTACCCCCAAGGATCTGGCTCGACATCCTCTGGCCCGCACAACGTGCAGATGGGGACTTCCACCTCCCGCACGACTCGGCGGGCGTTTGCCAACTCGCCGCGACGTGGCGAGCGGCAACATGACGGTGAACGCGGTGGCGCCGGGGTTCATCGAGACGGACATGACGGCACGCCTGCCGCCGGAGGTCCGGGAGCGA
>CAZIRH010000657.1:0-1688 GCA_964541065.1 uncultured Solibacteraceae bacterium | reverse complement strand
GGATCAAGCCCCATAGAGCAGTCTGCCCTCACGCACGATCGTGGACGGCAGTGACGCCCTCAGATGCAACTGCCGATTGAAGCTACCCGTGGTGGAGACCAGAACGTCCTTGGCGATGCCCAGACCGCGCAAGGCTTCATAGGCCTTCCTGCTTCGGCGCCGGTCCGGGGGAGCTTCATCGGGAACCACCACCATCAGATCGTAGTCACTGTCCGGCCCCGCGTCTCCGCGCGCCGCTGAGCCGAACAGGTAGATGCTGAGGGGACGATAAGCGTCCACCAGCCGGCGAACCACTTCCTCCAAAACAACATCGCGGGCTGAGGGGACATCCACCATGCCTGGTTGGCCGCTCACAGCTTGATTCTAGAACACCCCCAAGCCCGCCGTGTCGCCAGGGCTATCATGGAGAGGAATGCGCGCGGTCGTGGCTTTTCTGTGCGTTCCGCTGTCCGCGGCGGCCCAGCAGCGGTGGGTGGAGTTCCGCTCCGGGCCGTTTCAGGTGCTTACGAGCGCCGGTGAGCGCAGCGGGCGCGAGGCGCTGGGCCAGTTCGAGCAGCTTCGTTGGGGGCTGGGCGCGGTGCTCGGCAAGCCGGAGCTGAAGACTACCTGGCCGGTGCGGGTGGTGGTCAGGACAGCGCCGCCTCTGCCGCTGACGCTCACGCGCGATGCCTACACCGGCGCGGTGGCGGCCAACGTTCCCATCCCACGCCCGTGGCTGCGCCAGTGCGCGCGCATCCTGATTGAGCCGAATGCCGGGCGGCTGCCGGCGGAGGTCGAGGCGGGCCTGGCGGATTTCTACTCGACGATCGAGATGCGCGGCTCAACGATCATCGCCGGCCGGCCGCTGCCGGAGAAGGAACGCACGCTGGAGTGGGCGCGCATCCACCTGCTGATGGTCCATCCGGACTACTACGGCCGGCTGCGTGTGCTGCTGTACAACCTCCAGCAGGGCGCCGAGGCCGAACCGGCATACCGTAACGCTCTGGGCAAGACCCCGGCGGAGATCGAGCGCCAGGCGAAAGCCCATCTCGCGGCAGGCAGTTTCGCCACCGTCGAGCTCTCCGGCCGTCCGCTCAATCCGCAGAAGGACTTCACCGCCCGGGTGCCCAGCGTCGCACCGGAAATCGTCGTGGCTGACCTGACGCTGGACAGCGCCGGCTACGAGGCGGTTCTCAAGAAGACCCCGGGCAATGTAGAGGCCCTGGAGGGCCTCGGCCTGGCGGCGGCGAGCGAGAACCGCGTCGCAGAAGCCCGCCAGCACCTCTCCGCGGCGATCAAGGCGGGCAGCACGAACGCCCGCGCCTGGCTCGCATATGGCCGGCTGGCGGGCGACCGCGCGGCGCTCGAGAAAGCTGCTGGGCTCAACCCCGGCTGGGCCGAGCCCCACTTCGTGCTCGCTCAGCAGGAGACAGATTTCAAGCGCAAGATCGAGCGGTTGAAGACCGCGGTAGCCCTCGAACCGCGCAACGCCGCCTACCGGCGGGCCGTCGAGGAGCAGCGGGTGGCGCTCGCCGAATACGAGGCCGCCGAGCGCCGCCGCGTCGAGGAAGAGAAACGGCAAGACCTGGAGCGCTTGAAGGCCGAGGCGCTGGCCCGCATCCGCGCCGCCGAAGCCCGGGCCAACCGCCAGGACCCGCCCGGCATCGCCGAGCGCAATCCGCGTTGTCGGCTCGCTCGCGCGGAAGACG
>CAZIRH010000656.1:0-1690 GCA_964541065.1 uncultured Solibacteraceae bacterium | reverse complement strand
CCTGGCCCTCAGCGTGATGGCCGCCCAGCACAGCCGCCTGCCCGGCGACCTGCGATTGACGGAATGGCTACAGGATTCGCCGTTCCCCGGCGTAGGCCTCTCACGGGCCGTACGGGCCGTGACCACGACGCAGGTAGTGCTGGCCACCGGCTTCGTAATAGCGGCGGTGCTCTGGCTGCTGGGGCGGCGGCGCCAGGCAGTAGCCCTCGCAGTGGCGCTCGCGGTGCTGCCCCTGGCCCAACACGCGATCAAGGAGGCGGTGGACAGGGCGCGGCCATCGCCGGAGCTGGTGGACGTGCGATCCGGCTTCTCCAGCCCCAGCTTCCCCGCCGGTCACGTCATGAGCCCCACGCTGCTCTACGGGTTCCTGCTCTACCTGTGCCTTTGCCCAGGCCTGCCTCGAATTGGGAGAACGGCGGTGGGGGCCTGGTCGGCGGCTGTGCTCGTCCTCTCGGCGCCGGCCAACGTCTATATGGGCGTGCACTGGCCCAGCGACGTGCTGGGCGGCTACGCCTGGGGAGCGGCGCTCCTGCTGCCTGCGATCTTCGCCGCGGCGGGCTTAAGAGAAGGGCCCTCCCGGCCCGGCTGAAGCCGCCGCCGGCGAAGCGACAGGACCGGAACTCCAATCCTGTCATCCCTTTCGTTTGGGAGGCCCAGTGCGCGGCGATTCGAACGTCAGCTAAGCACGTACATCGGGAGCGGCTCCGCGCAGGAACGACCCCATGACCGCGTCTGCGGCTTGCTCCGGCGTGCGCTCGGCGAGGAGGTGGCGGTGACTCCATGGCGTCGTCGTGCCCGCAAGCATCGCGGCCGCCACCGGGACATCGAGGTCGGCGCGCAGGCACCCCTGGTCTACGCCGTGCTGGATCAGGCGCTCGAACCGCCCTAGGTACTCGTGGTGTTCTAGTTCAGCCCGCATCTGAGGCTTGGGCAGGAACTGGCCGCCGAGCATCGCCTCGACCAGCCAGCCGTGGCGCTCAATCATTGCGAATGCGCTCGCGAGCAGCGCGCGCAATCCGTCGATCGGGTCGTCCATCGCCTCAGCCAGGCGCGCCTCCGCGATGGCAGCAGCCAGGGCATCCCGCATGATCGCAAGGACCAGGTCCTCTTTGCTGGGGAAGTTGCGGTAGATCGTGCCGACGCCGACGCCAGCGCGTTCCGCGATCTCCTTCATCTCCGCGGCGAGCCCCCGCTCACCAAAGACCGCGCGCGCCGCTTCAACCAGGCGGGCGCGATTGGCGCGGGCATCTGCGCGTTCCGGCGGACGAACAATGTTGAGGTCCATTTCCACGGGCAGAATACACCACTTCGACGCCCTTGACAAGAACCGGAATTCCGGTTCTAATAATTCGACACCCATTCGGAGGACCTGCCGTGCGTCGTGTTGTCTCGTGGCTGACTGAGTACTCGTTCCGCAAGGCATTGCTGGTGCTCGCCGCCGTCGTGCTTGTGGTCGGGTTCGGCGGCTTCACGTTCACCCGCGTCAGGGAAGAATTGCTCCCGGACATCGCTTTACCTGTGCTTACTGTGGTCGCCCAGAGCCCCGGCGGCCAGCCCCAGGACATCGTCCAGACCGTCACCACACCGATCGAGTCCGCTGTAGCCGGCCTCCCAGGGCTGAAGAAGACCTCCTCCACTGCGGTTTCTGGCCTCGGGGTCACCGTGCTCAATTTCGACTACGGCACGGACC
>CAZIRH010000655.1:0-1693 GCA_964541065.1 uncultured Solibacteraceae bacterium | reverse complement strand
CGGCGGCGCGCACCTTCTGGCGGAACAGGTTGTCGCCATGCGGCAAGATGACGGTAACGCCGGTGCGCACCGGGCCCTGCCCCGGGCGCAGCGGCCCTTCGCCAGAGATAAGTGTGGTGTGCCCCACCCGCACTCCGGCCACGTCCGTGATGGCGTTGTGTGTCCCTGTGGGCAGCTCACCCACCACGATGCCCAGATCACGTGCCCGTGGACAAACCATGACGCAACAACCTTTCAGAGGGAAGCTTGGTCCACCACCGCCAGCACTTCCGCCGCGTCTACCTGGCCCCAGTGATAGCCCATCTCCGCGCTCATCTGCCGGGCGCGCTCCGCCTCCGCCCGCGCCGCGGCTTTCTCCTCTCTCCTGACGTCGGGAGAGGGGCCGAGGGTGAGGGCTGCCGCCAGGTGCACCCAGGCCAGCCCGATGCGGATGTCCGCCTCATAGATTCGATAGCCGCCGGTCACGGCATAGCCCAGGGCCTCGTTCAGATCGGAGAAGGCTTGGTCAACCTCCCGCAGGTTTCCGACCTGCGGGAGGTTCGCGGCCCGCCGCGCCGCCCAGCGCCCCCGCGCCAGCAGCGCCTCGATGAGCGCTGGGCGGAAAGAGATGTCCCGCGCCATCTTGAGCGCGGCGTCGTAATGCTCGCGGGCACTGTCGTGCTGCCCGGCCTCGGCGTCCAGGTCGCCCAGGACGCGGTGGCTGCGACTGAGGTCTTCGGGCCAGTGCTGTTGCTCACAAATCTCCAGGTTCGCCTCGGTGACACGCCGGGCGTAGACGGCGTCGCCTGCCCGCCGCAGGTGGTCAGCGTGCTGGATGCCGCGCAGGCCGTACAGATAGCGTATGTTCATGATCGAGTAGATTTCCTGCTCCAACGCCTCCGCCTGTTGGAAGGCCACGCTCGCTGTCCCCAGGTCGCCGCACAAGTGAGTGGTCCACGCCTGGTAGGCCAGCGAATTGCGTTCATCCTGTTTATTCTCCGCCCGGCGGGCCAGGGCCAGCGCTTCGCTGGCGGCTTCCGCGCTGGCGGCCAGCGCGCCAAGTGAGGCGTGTAGGTCTGCCAGGTTCTGGTAGCCGATGCTGGCGTTGTACCAGTCTTCACCAGCCAAGTAACCAGCGACAGCTCGCTCGTAGAATGGTGGCGCTTCGCCCAGGCGCCCCAGGTTCATCAGGCAGAAGCCGACTGCGTTCAAGATGATGCGTTTGAACTTAGGATCGCTCACCTGCGGCTCCTGAGAGGTGTCGCCGCTGGGGAAGAACTCCAGCATCAGCGCCAGTGTGGTTTCATAGGCTCCCAGTTGATGTTCCAACACATAGCGGTCACGCTGCGTGATACGCTCCCGCCTGATGCGATGTGCTTCATCGTATGCCCCGGCCTGGCAGGCGTGGTGCACTACCTCAATCAGCGGCTTCAGGTCGTCCAGGGTGGGGTTGTACGGCGTATCGCCGGCAATTGACAGGTAATAGTCCTTGATGCACTGGTGCGCCTCCTGAGTCTGGGGGCGGTCGTCGGCCGTCAGGCGGGCAAAGTAGTGGGCACGGATCAGCGGGTGGGTGGTGTAGGTGCGCGCCTGCGGGTCATGGCGCAGGATGCGGTAGTTCACCAGGCGCTGGACCAAGGCGCGGAAGGCGGCGTCGCTCAGGGCAGCAATGGGGGCGTGTAAGGGCGAGGCACGCCTCGCCCCTACAGCAACG
>CAZIRH010000654.1:0-1695 GCA_964541065.1 uncultured Solibacteraceae bacterium | reverse complement strand
ACCCGGAACATCTTCAGGAAGAGCTTCTCGAAGCGCAGGTAGGCCCGCCAGTTGACCGCGCGCAGGTCGTCCCCGTGGTGGAAGTGCCGATGGTCGAGGAACTCCTGGCCCGCGCCGGGGAAGCGCGAGGCCTGGTGCCCGCCCACCAGCCCGGGGAAAGACTTCTGCCATCGCAGCGCCAGCCGCTCCAGCTTCTCCAGGAAACGCTGGTCGATCAGAGGCTGTTGGGCCATCCCGGTCTCTCTCGGGCGCCGGCCGGCGGGCGCTCAGGCCGCCGGCGCTTGGGCGGCGACGGCGGTGATCACTTCCTCCAGAATGCTGTCCGGGGTCTGGCCTTCGGCGTGGGCATCGAAGTTGAGGATGATGCGGTGGCGCAGCACGGCGGCCGCGACCGCCCGGACGTCGTCGCTGCTGAGATGATACCGCCCGTGCATGAGCGCGCGCACGCGCCCGCACTCGACCAGCGCCTGCGCGCCGCGCGGCGAACTGCCGTAGCGGATGTACTTCCTGGCCAGCTCGTGCGCCTGCGGGTGCTGGGGCTGGGTGGCCAGCACCAGGTCGATGGCGAAGTCCTGCACGTGCGGCGCCACCAGCACTTCCCGGCACACCGAGCGGACTTCCAGGATCTCCGCGCGGTCCGCCACCGGCCGGACCTCGGGCTCCTCCTTCTGGATGGTGCGCTCGACGATGAGGTTCAGCTCGTCCCGCGAGGGGTAGCGCACCAGGATCTTCATCAGGAAGCGGTCAAGCTGGGCTTCGGGCAGCGGATAGGTGCCCTCCATCTCGATGGGGTTCTGGGTGGCCATCACCAGGAAGGGGGCCTCCAGCTCGTGCGTGGTGTGGCCACTGGTGACGGTGCGCTCCTGCATGGCCTCCAGCAGCGCCGACTGCGTCCTTGGCGTGGCGCGGTTGATTTCGTCCGCCAGCACCAGGTTGGCGAAGATGGGACCGTGCTGGAAGCGCAGGCTCTTGGCGCCGCGGTCGTTGGTTTCGATGATCATGCTGCCGACGATGTCGGCGGGCATCAGGTCCGGGGTGAACTGGATGCGTGAGAACTTCAGATGCAGGGCGCGCGCCAGCATCCGCAGCAGGGTGGTCTTGCCCAGCCCCGGGACGCCCTCCAGCAGCACGTGGCCCCCGGCCAGCAGGCAGGTCAGCACGCCGTCCACCACACTCTGCTGGCCTACGATGACTTTGCCGATCTCGCGGCGGACCTCGTCCAGCCGTTCGACCGCGGAGTGAACTGCTGCTTCGGCGTGCACACTTCCATTGTAGCGGTCACGTTGACGCTGCGAAGACCATGTGGTGCGGCTCGCAGCCGCGCGCCCGGCACCAGTTCACGTACAAGGTGGCGTAGCTGGCGGTGATGTAGTCGCTTTCGGAGAACCCCAGGCGGGCGGCGGTCCGGTCGATCCACTCGGGCGGCCCCTCCAGTTCGAGGAAGTCGCCGATGGGGGTTTCGTCCAGGCTCGCCACGCCCTGCTCGTCGGGCTCCGCGTACTCGGTGCGGTACTTCTCGTAGCGGAAGGAGGGCTCGAAGCCCAGGCGCGCCAGAATCTGGGCGGCCGCCGCGGCGTCCGCCAGCTCGACTTCCAGCTCCTCGCGGCTCTTGTACTTCCCGTGCTGCGCGGGGCCCTTGAAAGTCAGCAGCGCCCGCCCGTCCGCCTGCCGCACGCGCAAGAGGCCCCCGCCGGC
>CAZIRH010000653.1:0-1712 GCA_964541065.1 uncultured Solibacteraceae bacterium | reverse complement strand
GAGGAGCGGGTAGTGAGCCAGCCGCACCGATTCCAGCGCCGCCAGGTAGTCGAACAGGGGGTAGGAGGGCCGGGGGACGAGCACCTCGTCGCCGGGCGCAGTGAGCAACTTGAACAGGTAGGCGTAAGCTTCGCTGGTGCTGGCAGTGAGCAGGATGCGCTCCACGCCCACCGCACAGCCGCGGGCGGCATAGTAGGCTGCGACGGCCTCGCGGGCGCGCGGCAGGCCGGCCGGCGCGGGCTCGTATACGAGCGAACGCGCGTCCTGAAAGGCGGCCAGGATCTCCTCGGCGGGATAGGACAGGCCCGCTCGGGTGGGGTTGGACTCGGTGAGGTCGAGGACCTCACCGCCCGCCTGGCGGCGGGCCGCAAGCGCCCTGCTGAGGCGGTTCGCGGACAGGTCCCAGGCGAGGCGGGAGGAGAACATGGTCCCCTCCAGCGTACGACGCAGCGCTGAAGGTGCGCTACAATGCGCTACGTTGACGGGTACTCCGACTACTGCCGGCGTGGGCAGGTGGTTCTGGCCGGTCGTCGTCCTGCTGTTGGGGTGGACGACCGCCGCGCGTGTGGTGTCCGCGCTCCAGGAGAACCAGACCTGGGACGAGGGGTTTCACCTGGCCTCCGGCTACAGTTACCTGCGTACCGGCGACTACCGCATGCGGACGGAGAACCCGCCGTTGGGCAAGCTGCTCAACGCCCTGCCGTTGCTGCTCTTCAACCCCAGGGTGCCCATCGAGCATGAGTCCTGGCAGCAGGCGCAGCGCGTCGAGTTCGGCAACGTGTTTCTCTACGAGAACCGGGTTCCGGCCGACAAGCTGCTCTTCGCGGCCCGCAGCATGACCATGCTGCTAAGCCTGCTGCTGGGCCTGGCCATCGCCGTGTGGACGCGGCGGCAGTTCGGGGCCGGCGCCGCGCTGCTGGCCTGTTGCCTGTACGCGCTGGATCCCAACCTGATCGCGCACGGGCGCTACGTGACCAGCGACCTGGCGGCGGCGCTGTTCATCTTCCTGGCATGCATCGTGTGGTTCAGGTACCTGGAGGCCCCCACGCGGGGTGCGCTCGCGGCAGCGGGCCTGGCGCTGGGTCTGGCGCTGGCCGCGAAGTTCACAGCGCTGACGCTGCTGCCCATCTTCGTGATCCTGTACCTGCTGCGCATGTGGCAACGGCGGGAACCTCTGGCGCTGGGACGCCTGGTGACGCGGTTCCTATGGCTGGGCGTGATCAGCGCTGCGCTGATGGCGGCTCTCTACGCGCCGGACACGCTGAAGCTGTTCACGAACCCACCGCCGCCTGTGGCGCGACACATTGCACGGAAGACCGCGCTCGGCAGGGGCGTGGGGTTCACAGCGCGCGTGCTGCACATCCCGGCGCACGCCTACCTGCTGGACCTCGCGGAGTTTCTCAACCACTTGCAGAGGGGGCACCAAGCCTACCTGTTGGGCCGGACAGCGCAGTACGGCTGGTGGCACTACTTCCCGGTGGCGATGGCGGTGAAGACGCCGGTTGCCACGTTGCTGTTGCTGACGGTGGCCGGCGCGCTGTTGCTGGCGGCCGTGCCATACCGGCGCCCGCGGGAGTGGCTGCGCAGGCTGCCCTTCAAGTGGCTGGCGGTGACGGTTCCCCCGGTGATGCTGCTGGCCGCGGCCATGGGTGGGGGGCACAACCTGGGGCTGCGGCACAGCCTGCCGGTCTACCCGTTCCTGTGCATCGCCG
>CAZIRH010000652.1:0-1717 GCA_964541065.1 uncultured Solibacteraceae bacterium | reverse complement strand
CTGACCTCCATCAAGGCGACCGAGAATGCCTTCGGCGTGGCGGTCAGCCCGCAGACCGAGCTGCTGCGCGACCTGATGTGCCTGGGCGAGAGCATCGAGAGCCACGCCCTGCACCTGTTCTTCCTGGCCGTGCCGGACTACTTGGACTACCCCAGCGCCGTGGCGCTGGCCGCGGACCACCCGGGGGCCGTGCAGCTCGGCCTACGCTTGAAGAAGTTGGGCAACCTGATCCAGGAGACCGTGGGCGGGCGGGCGGTGCACCCGGTCAACGCGGTTCCCGGAGGCTTCGGCAAGCTGCCCAGCCTGGACCAGTTGATCACCCTGCGCCAGGCTCTCCGGCAGGGCGTGGCGGACTGCGAGGCCATGCTGGACCTGACGGCTTCCCTGCCCCCGGCGGACTTCTGCCACTCCGAGACGGTCTTCGCCGCCCTGTCTTCGGGGGCGGACTACAGCTACTACCGCGGCGACCAGGTCGTAGTGGTCTCGAACGGCCACCGGGAAACGGTCCCGGCGGCGGCTTACCGCTCGCTCACCAGCGAGACCGCGGTCGCGCACTCGCACGCCAAACACAGTTCCTATCAGGGCCGGCCGTTCATGGTCGGTTCGCTGGCGCGGCTCATCGGTCGCCGGGACGTTCTGAACGGACGCGCCCGCGAGGCAATCGAGCGGCTGCGCCTGCGGCTGCCCAGCGACAACCCCGTGGACAACAACAAGGCCCAGGCCGTGGAACTGGCCGGGGACGTCGAGCGCGCCCTGAACCTGGTGGAGCACCTGTTGAAAGAGGGGCTCACGGACGAGCCGCGCGTGCCGGTGGTGCCCAGGGCCGGCACCGGGACCGCGGTCACCGAGGCTCCACGCGGCCTGCTGTTCCACAGCTACGCCTATGACGGGGAGGGCCGCATCGTCTCGGCCGACGTGATCACGCCCACCGCCCTGAACGCCGCCAGCATCGAGGAGCACTTCCGTCAGGCCGTCCGGCAGAGCGCCGACCGGAAGCCGCCTACGCTCACCAAGAAGCTGGAGATGATCGCCCGGGCCTACGATCCGTGCGTCTCCTGCTCGGTGCACCTGATCGGCACGCGCGATGGGACTTAGGCTCACGCTGGTCCGGACTTCGCTCAAAGCCCGGCTGATCTCCAGCTACCTGGTGATTCTGGGCGTCGGTGGCCTGGTTACTTCCGTGGTGGGCTCCTGGATCGTGAGCACCACCATCATGCGACAAGCCCGGCGCTCGGTGGACGACGCGCTGGCCATGGCGCGCACGCTCTACGAGCAGCAGCTTGCGACGCTGAAGCAGGCCGTGCAGCTCACCGCCGCCGGGCGCACGATCCAGAACGGCCTCGCCGCCGGCAACCGTCCGGCGCTGCTGGCCCGCTTGCAGGGCGTCCGCGCCGACACGGGGTTCGACTTCCTGGACCTCACCGACCCGCAGGGGCGGGTGGTGTTGCGGGCCGCGCGCCCGGATCACGCCGGCCAGGAGGTCTCCTCGATTCCCGTGGTGCGCGCCGCCCTTCAAGGACGGGTGGCGGCGGCGACCGAGGTCCTCACCGCCGAGTAACTGGCGAACGAGGACCCGCCGCTGCGCGCCCGCGCCTACTTTCGCCTGGTGCCGACGCCGCGGGCCAAACCGGTCGCCAAAGCGGAGGAGACCACCGGCATGGTTCTCACCGCCGCCGCCCCGGTGCGGGGCGCGCGCGGAGAGATACTCGGTGCCCTC
>CAZIRH010000651.1:0-1725 GCA_964541065.1 uncultured Solibacteraceae bacterium | reverse complement strand
ACTCCGCCGTGATGTTGGCGGAATCAGGCGACAGATAAGCAGGCAGTTTCCGAGACTGTAGCACCATTACTTGAAAGCATGTTATCCAGCCCTGGCATAGTGAAGCGTGTGGGTCGTCTGGAGCCGGCCATCGGCTTGAGCATCGCGAAGCATGTCCATGGCTATCCGCTGGCTGAGGTGGGCCTGCGTGCGGACGCTGTAGACCGTCTTCTGCATCTTGCGGTGGCGTCGGTTGCCGCGTTCCACGGCGTTGGACGTGGCCGGCAGCAGCGAATCGTCCAGAAACGTCAGGGCCTTGTCCAGGTTCGGAGAGAACAGTTTCTTCAGCGTTGCGGCCAGGGTCTTGGACCGGGCGACCCGCCGGCGCAACCGGGCCAGCTTGGCCAAGGCGGTGTCGGTACGGCAGCGCCGGTCAAAGAGGCGATAGACTTCATCGACGAGCTGTCGCAGCGTCCGAAGCTCCGGATGGCCGCGCGTGATCCGCTGGAAGGTCTTGCGTTCGGCCGGCGTCAGGTGGTGCTGGACGAACAGGTGGCGGTTATCGAACAGTTCGGCAATCTTGGCTTCGATGCGTTTCTTCCGGGTAGCCCGTTGGCGGTTGGCCTTGGAAGGCCGGCCCCGGCCGAACCTGGGCAAGGCGGCTTTGAGCTTTTGCCGGACCTTGGCGACCGCCTTGAGGACCGCCTTGTTCAGTTCGGCGATGACATGGAATTGGCAGATTTGATGGCGGACACGCCCGAAAACCTGGGCAATCGGCGTCGGATACAGCGGGGAGCCGTCCGTCGTGATCCCGTGCAGGCGCAGCCCGCGCTGGTCCAAGGCGTCCCGGAACCGTTGAAAGAATCTGGTGATGTCCTGTTCGGTCGGGTTGTGATCGAGGACTTCGTAGAGCAACCGCTGGAAGCGCTGATTGTCCACGATCGACAGGACGCAGTACGGCCCGTCGTAGAGCTCGTCCGCGGCGATGTAGCCGGAGAAGTCGGCCAAGGCGCCGTCCAAGTAGTCGTCCGTGATGCGTTCAGCGGCCCTTTTTCCCCCCCGCTTCCACCCAGTTCTGGATGGTGGCAAAGGGGACGAATACTCGGTGGTCGCGCCATAGATGCCAGGAGGCCGAGCGGTAAGGCAGGCCGTCCTCGACCACCAGCCGGACCGCCAAGGCCACCACCCGGTGGGTGTAGAGGGCGTGGGGCAGGGCCAGGTCGGAGGTGTCGGCGTTGAAGGCGCGTTTGCAGCGGGAACAGAAATGCTGGGAATACGTGACAACCCGATCCACGGGACGGTTGACCGCCAGATCGCCCAGGTCATGCAGCGTTCGGCTGTAGCTCTTGATCTTGGGGGCCGACCGCCCGCAGCGCGGGCACTCCCGCCGGGGGTAAACCCGCGAATTGCGGACAAGCTTCGGCTTGGGCAGGTCTTCGACACTGACAATACCCTCAGTCACGTCCGGGATATAGCAGCCGGGCCCAGTAGTCATCCTGACGTTCTCCCGGAAGAACTCCGTTCTTCCGGTACTATCTATCGGACAGGGACCTCGAAAAACGTCGGCCTTTCAAGTAATGGTGCTACAGTCTCTTCGGATTTCGAATTTGGGTCGGGCGGTGCGATGTTCTCCGCATAGCGCGGGCCTCTTGCCCGCGCCACGGCGGGGGGCGGATTGACCGTCCGGCGCGCCCTCCGTAGGATGATGCCGATGGGCCACGCCACCGCCAGCCGCGGCCAGTACGT
>CAZIRH010000650.1:0-1731 GCA_964541065.1 uncultured Solibacteraceae bacterium | reverse complement strand
GGACGTCCCTTGGCGGGCGGGAGCCGAGGCCTCCCGGCGGGGGAAGCCGGCCGCGATCACCGTGACCTTGACCGCGTCGGCCATGGACTCCTTCAGCACGATGCCGAAACTGAGCTGCACGTCCTCGCAGTCGGCCGCCTTGCGGATGAGCGCGCAGGCCTCGGCCAGCTCGTGCAACCCCAGCCGGCTGGACGCCGTCACGTTGAGGAGCACGCTGCGGGCGCCGCGGATGCCGGCCTCTTCGAGCAACGGGCAGTTGATGGCCTGCCGGGCGGCCTCCACCACGGCGTTCTCACCCTGGGCCACGGCCGTACCCATGCGGGCGCAACCCGTGCCCTGAATGATAGCCCGCAGATTCGAGAAATCGCGGTTGATAAGCCCCGCGGTGGTGTTCAGCTCGACGATGTTCTCGACGGTCTGGCGCAGCAACTCATACCCCATGCGGAAAGCCTCCACCACCGTGGCGCCGCGGGGGGCCAGGGCCAGCAGCCGGTCGTTGGGCACGGCGATCACCGTGTCCACGGTGGCCGCCAGCTCGGCCAGGCCCTTCTCGGCCTGCTTCATGGGGCGGGGGCCCTCGAGGCTGAAGGGCTTGGTCACCACCGCCACCGTCACCGCGTTCAACTGCTTGGCCAGCGAGGCGATCACCGGGGCGGCTCCCGTGCCCACCCCGCTGCCCAGCCCGGCGGTAAGGAAGACCATGTCGGCCCCTTGCAGGATTTCGAGGATGCGTTCCGTATCGTCCAGCGCCGCGTCATGTCCAACCGCGGGATCCCCTCCCGAGGCCCGGCCCGAAGTCCGCTTGGAGCCGATGGCCAGTTTCTTGGAGACGGGAGAAGCCGCCAGGGCCTGCACGTCGGTGTCGATGACGTAGAACTCGACTCCCTCCAGGCCGGCGCTCATCATGTGAGCCACGGCGTTGGCGCCCCCGCCGCCCACACCCACTACCTTGATCGTGGCGCGATGAGGCGTCTCCTCCTGCATCTCGTACTTCAGGTCGTCGATCGTCGCTTCCAGCACAGCCATCGGTGGCCTCCTTTCTTACCGCCACAGGCCGAAGAAGCCGTTGGGGCCGCGGTCACGCCCGGCGCGGTATTTCAGCCGCGCCGAATACATCGCCAGGCCCGCCGCGGTGGTCCAGTCCGGGGAGTGGAGTTCTGGCGGCCAATCCAGGATCCCGGTGGGCAAGCCGTTCCTGGCCTGGCAGTTCAGCACACGCTCCGCTATATCGCACATCCCGGCCAGGCGGGCCGCGCCGCCGTTGAGCACCACCGCCATCAGGTTCTGGTCCATGGATACGCGCGCCAGGTCGCGGCGCGCCCAGGTGTACAGCTCCCGGGCGCGGGCCTCGAGAATCAGGTTGAGATCGCGGCGCGGCCGCTCGCGCGGTCCCCGGCCCGGCGGGGTGGGCAGCACCACCATGCTGTTGTCCGCCGTGTACTCCAGGACCGCGCAACCGTACTGCTGCTTGATGGCCTCCGCGTCCTCGGAGCTGACGTAGAAGCCCCGCGCCACGTCCGAGGTGAAGTGGTCCCCGCAGATGGGAAGGCAGCCGGAGAACACCAGGGCCTCGCCCCAGAAGGCGATAATCTCGGCGGATTGGGATCCGACGTCCATCACGACCACCGCCTCTCGCGGGTCCTGCGGCAGACCCGCGGCGTAAGCGGCGGCCAGCGGCTCGAACACCGTGTCCTCGACGGCCACATGGGCCCGGTTGGCGGCTCCGACCAG
>CAZIRH010000649.1:0-1751 GCA_964541065.1 uncultured Solibacteraceae bacterium | reverse complement strand
AGGAGGGGGTCGAACCCTCATGCCCAGTGAAGGGCGCGGGATTTTGAGTCCCGTGACGATCACTCCCCGCTGCCCAGTGCGCCGAGCGCTTCGATGTCCGCGAGATCCTTGGCGCGTCCGACGGCTCGCTTGTTCGCGATAAACGCTTCGCGTCCCAAGAAGCAGACGGGAGCGCTGCCATAGTCTCCGGCTGCGCGGGACTCCCAGGCCCTCTCCCAGGACACGCCGCTGATGGATGCCATGATGTGGACCTGAACCGGCTGCCGGCCGAGCTCTAGGACCCGGCGTTCGCGCAGGAGGTCCTCTGGAAGTACCGGAGCCTCATGAAATCCGAAGTCGTGCAGAGCGGCGAGGAGCTGGTTTACGTTCTCGGTGGTGGGCCGAATGAAGATGTCGAGGTCACCGGTGAACCGTGGAGCCCCATGAAAGGCTAAAGCGTAGCCGCCGACTATGATGTAGTCAACGTTCCGCCCGTTCAACGATGCGCAAAGATCCTCGAAGTCCTTCTGAAACTCCATCGGGGCGGGTTCCTCGCAACCACTGGAGGTATTCGCGCCGGAGACGCTCCACCTCGGCAATCCTTTCCACGGGCGGGCGGGTCACCCAAAAGGCCAGTGAGGCGTGGGCGGCATCCAGTTGCTCGAAGGTGGTCAGCCGCGCCACCGGCTCCATAGCTTCAACATAGCACGGCCACCACACACACCGGGAACCCATCCGGGGTCCTGAAGGCTGGTGCTGGAGGAGGGGGTCGAACCCTCATGCCCAGTGAAGGGCGCGGGATTTTGAGTCCCGTGCGTCTGCCAGTTCCGCCACTCCAGCGCGGGGGATGCGCGTTCCCTTAGAGTATAACAACCCGATGGCCGGGCGAGTCCCACCGGACCTCGTCGTAGAGCCGCGCGATCAGCTCCGGGCCGTGGCGCGCCAGGAAGGGCAGGATGGAGTAGAAGCGCTCCTGGGGGCGGCGGCACGGGTAGAGCAGTCGCATGAGCCCAGCGGCGTCGTGCTGAGCGCGCTCGTCGCGCCGGAAGGTTTCCCGGGCGGCTTTCCGGGAGATCTTCGAGAACTGGTGGAGGATCTTGCGGCGGCTGGTGGCGAGGGCCGCCGCCAGCGTCGAGTCGAAGCCCGCCAGCATCGCGCCCAGGCGATCCAGCAGTTGCCCGGCGTGGGCGCCGGCGCCGTCGAGCTCGGTGCGCACCGCCTCGGGGACCAGCCGGGCCGCGATCCGCTCGCGCAGCGCCTCCTCACCCTCAAAGAAGTCGGACAGCCGCAACCCGTAGCGGGCGATCAGCCGGGCCGAGCGCCCGTCCACCAGCGTAGCGCTCCACCGCGGCACGGCCACGGGCATCCGCCCCAGCAGTTCCCGGTAGACCACCTGCGCTTGCGCCAGGTAGGCGGTCTCGGCCGGGCCGAAGACGCCGGCCACCGTAGGCAGAACGTAGTCCTGGAGGACGGGCCGCAGCAGCGCGTTCGGCGAGAGCTGCTCCGCGCGCGGGGCGAGCTTCTCCGGCGAGAACCGGTCGTCCCCCAGCCGCCAGGCGAGACGCTCCCCGTTCTCGAGCAGGAACAGCAGGGAGGTGTGCTCCTCGACGCGCACTTGCGCGTGGTAGCCCGCCGCACTCAGCTCTTCGCTCCGCTGGCGCAGCCGCTGGTTCAGTTCCGCGCCGCGCGCGAGCGCCCGCTCGAGCAGCGGGCCGGCGAGACGCCGCAGCGCCGGCTGCATCGGATCCACAAAGAGCAGCCCGTAAGGCGCC
>CAZIRH010000648.1:0-1756 GCA_964541065.1 uncultured Solibacteraceae bacterium | reverse complement strand
GCCATCTCGCCCAGCACCTCGCGGGTGTAGGCTTCGTCGCTCTTGACGCCGCGCTTGTCCACGCTGCGCCGCTTCTTGATCTGCTCCTCGCTGTCCCAGGCCAGGACGTGCCAGTTGCGCACCCGCACCTTGCCCTGGCGCAGTTTATCCAGCAGGGCTGGCGGCACGATGCCGAAGGCTTCGTAAAAGTTGCCCTCCGCCGTCAGTTCCAGCACCTTGAGCCGGCTCCTCACCGTCAGCCCCGGCGCGATCACCAGCACGTTCCTGGCAAAGCGGGCGTCCTGCGGATAGGTGACTTTGTTCAGGATGTGCCAGGCGATGACCATGGCCATGACGATGGTCTTGCCGGAGCCGGTGGCCATCTTGCAGCACTGGCGCGCAAACACCCCACCGTCGCCGGGAATCTCGATGCCCACCCGCTCAGCGGCGGGCGCTTCGCTCAGCCAGATGAGCGTCTCCACCGCCTCCAACTGGCAGAAGAAAAAGCGCCGCGTCTCAAACTCCTCCAGGTCTTGCCAGTGCTCCAGCAGGCGCCTGGTGATGCTGCTCACACCCGGATAGCCCGCCTCGCGCCAGTCTTTGACGCGCCGGCGAATCTGGTTGACCAGCGGGATTGGGACAAAGCGGCCGGGGTCGTCGAAGGCTTTGGAGCTCTCTGACGCCACCACGTAGCCCGCCGGGCGGCGGCCCTCCACCAGGTCGAACGTGCGCGTCTGGCGCTCGTAGTGCCAGTGGCGCGCCGGTTCCTCATAGGGCGAGTTGATGATCAGGCGGTCAATGGTCGTCTTGCCCATCAATCCACCTCCAGCACTTTCAGGCTCTCGATGCCCCGGTCGTCCACGATCTTGACGGCGATGCGCCGGTGCGCGCCTGGCGCAAAGGGCAGCGAGACCGTGCCGCGGAAGGCTTCGATCCGTTCTTCGTCAATCTCGGCCTTGAGGTTGCGGGCCAGCCGCGCCCAGCCTTCGCCTTCCCCGGCCTGCGGGAAAAAGACCTGGCGCGGGTAGAGGCTGCGCCCGTCGTAGTCGGTGTCCAGCAGCCAGACGGCAATCTGTCCCGCGCCGCCTGATTCGATGTCCCCGGTCTTGGTGTTGTAGTAGTCGAAGCCGTGCACCGAGACGCGGTATTTGCCCTTGTCCGCGCCTGTTTTGATGCGCTCCACCTGCACATCCGGCTGGCCGATGAGCCAGAAGGATTCGTTGCTGGCGCGCTTTTTCTTCAGGTCGTCGGTCAAGAGGTCGGCGTTCATCTGCGCCTTGAGCAGGGTGACGCCCGGCCAGTTGGTTTCGTCAATGTCTCTGGCCGCCTCCGGGTCAAACTGGAAGGTGGCAAAGACGATCAGCTTGGGCTTGGGCACCAGGGTTTGCGCCTCCTCGATGGCCTGGGCCACCTGGCGCTGTTCCAGCGGGGCGTGCTCCGGGCCGAAGGAGACGACGATGCGCTGGGGGGCGTAGGCTGTGCTTTCTTCGCGCACTCTGTCCCGGCCCTCGGCGCTGGGGCGGGTCTCGCCGTCGGCGTGCAACCAGCGGCAGCCGGGCAGCGGCTCCAGCCGGGCGAAGCGGATGTGCTGGCCGGCTTTGCCGCGAATGCCGGTTCGTAACAGTTCGTCGCGCCATTCGCCCTGGCGCAGGGTCTCGCCGGAGCGGGCGACCTCTCCCCCGGCCCCTCTCCCGCCGGGAGAGGGGCGAAGGATGTCGTCCACCGACTTGACCGCCGGGGCGGGCACGGCCTCCACGGTGAAGGGGCCGCTGACGCG
>CAZIRH010000647.1:0-1800 GCA_964541065.1 uncultured Solibacteraceae bacterium | reverse complement strand
CGGCAGCGCCTTCAGGGCCGCCGGATTGTTCACATCTCTGCGCTAGCCGCCCCAGCGACTCTCTTCGTTCAGTTGCAGCCGCTCCTGCTCGATGCCTCCGAAGACCATCACGCCGAGGCGCCCGTTGCCTACCGGCAACGCTTCGATCCATTGCGCCGCGGGGCGGCGATACCACAGCACGAGGGGCTTCCGCGGCGGCTCCTCGGCAGCTTCCAAAGACGGCAGGCTGGCCGCCGCCGCAGCCGAACCCAAGAAATCACGCCGGCGAATGGCGCACTTCATGACATTCTCCTTGATCCCGCCCGGTAGAATAGCAGAAAGTGGGTGACTCCGCCGTCTGCCGGCGCATGCGCGAGGACTGGAACCGTCGCGCGCTCGAAGACGCCAACTACTACGTCGCCTTCGGCCGCCGCGACCAGCCCGACGAGGAGTTCTTTGCCACCGGGGTGGAGCTGGCCCAGGGGCTGGCCCGCGAACTGAAGCGGCTTCAGCCGACGCCTGCCGGCTGGCGCGCCCTCGAGATCGGCTGCGGACTGGGCCGCCTCATGCGCCCGCTCGCCGGCCATTTCGCAGAGATCCACGGCGTGGATGTCTCCGATGAGATGGTCGGTCGCGCCCAGGAAAAGCTCGGCGGCACGCTCAACGCTCGCGTCCACCTGAGCGGCGGTGCGGATCTGGCCATGTTCCCGGACGGCCACTTCGACTTCGTGTACTCCTACGCCGTGTTCCAACACATCCCCAACCGCGAGGTCGTCTTCCAGTACCTGCGGGAAGCCCGCCGCGTGATGAGGACTGGCGGCGTGTTTCGGTTCCAGGTGAACGGGCTGCCCGAGACGGCGCCCCGCTACGACACCTGGAGCGGCGTCCGCATCTCGGCGCGCGAGATGGCCGCCTTCGCCCGCGACCACGACCTGCAACTGCTGGCCCTCGAGGGCGCGCTCACCCAGTACATGTGGGTGACGCTCCGCAAGCGGCCCGAGGGCTGGCACCGCAGCCTGCGGGCAGGCCCCTCCCGGCCGCAGGCGCGCATCCGCCGCATCACCAACGCCCACAGCTCCGAGCCGGTCGCTCCCAGCCGCGGCCGGTTCGCCTGCATCTCCCTGTGGCTCGAAGGCCTGCCCGAGGACGCGGATCTGAATCACCTCGCGGTCCGCATGGGCGGCGCGCCCGGCGAACTCCAGTACCTGGGACCTCCGGAGCCCGACGGCCTTCAGCAGCTTAACGCGGGCCTCCCGGACGGGCTGCGCAGCGGGCTCCAGCCGGTGGAGGTGTCGTGGCTGGGGCGGCCGCTAGCCCCCGCCGCCACTTTGCGCGTCATTCCGCCCGGCCCCCTGGTCCCCCGGCTGGTCTCGGTCACCGACGGCATCGACCTGCTCTCGGGCACGCGCATCGTCAGCCGCTCCCTCAAAGTGAACCTGGAAGAGGTCGCCACGCCCAGCCAGTTGCGCGCCGTCATCGGCGGCGTGCCCCTCGAGGCCACGGATTTCTTCCGCGTGGATCCGGCGCCGCCGCGCTTCGAGGTTAATTTCACCCTGCCGGAAGCCATCGGCCCCGGCGTGCACCAACTCGAACTCTCCCTGGGCGCGCGCCGCTTCGCGCCTGTCGCCATCGAGGTGGTCTAGTGCTATGGGCCCTGCTGCTGCTGGCCGCCGCCCCCGCCGACGAAAGCGCCGTTCGCGCCCTGCTCCAGCGCAGCTCCGGGGTGGTGACGCTCCCCGCTGGGGTAGTCGAGATCCACCGCGAGCTGGCCGTTTCCGAAGGGGCGCACGATCTCGAAATCCGCGGTGCGCCCGAGGGCAC
>CAZIRH010000646.1:0-1806 GCA_964541065.1 uncultured Solibacteraceae bacterium | reverse complement strand
CATGGGGGACGCTCAGCGCAAAGGCTTTGGAGAGGTCGGACACCGCGTTTGCCAGCCGGGTCTTGCCGTCCTGCTGCTGGAGAACATGCTCCTGGGCCGCGGGCAGAATCGCCAACCGCGCCTGCGGGCGGCCAGAGATCCATGTGGACCAATCGAAGCCATGGAAGATACCGCAGCACACCTCGTATTTCTCCAGCATCACCGCCACGGCCTCTTCCTGATCTATGGCGGTCTGGCCCTGGCCGCCGCTCTCGGTGTAGTTCGCGAGCGCCGCTCTCAACTCGTGCGCCAGCCCGAGATAGTCAACCACGAGACCGCCCGGCTTGTCTCTGAAGACGCGGTTCACCCGGGCGATGGCCTGCATCAAGCCGTGACTGCGCATCGGCTTGTCCACGTACATGGTGTGCAGGCATGGTGCATCGAAGCCGGTGAGCCACATGTCTCTGACGATGACCACCTTGAACTGGTCATCGGGCTTCTTGAACCTCTTGGCCAGTTCCTCCCGTCGAGGCTTGTTGCGAATGTGTATCTGCCACTCGATGGGGTCAGAGACAGAACCAGTCACGACGACCTTCATCTGGCCCTTGTCGTCGTCGGCGTGGTGCCAGGCTGGACGGAGAGCAGCTATGGCGGCGTAGAGATCGACACAGATTCGGCGGCTCATACACACCACCATGGCCTTGCCATCCATCGCCTCCAAGCGCTGCTCAAAGTGGCGCACCAGGTCCTCGGCGATGAGCCCGATGCGCTTCTCGGCGCCGACGATGGCCTCGAGCTGCGCCCATTTCGTCTTCAACCGCTCCTTCTGTTCGACCTCTTCCCCTTCGGTGACCTCCTCGAAGTCCGGGTCGATCTGGGGCCGCTCGGCAGCGTCGAGCTCTAGTTTGGCCAGACGGCCTTCATAGTAGATGGGTACTGTGGCTCCATCATAGACTGCCTGCTGGATGTCGTAGATGCTGATATAGTCGCCAAACACGGCCCGCGTGTTCCGGTCGATCAACTCGATAGGCGTGCCGGTGAAGGCGATGAAGGAGGCGTTGGGCAGGGCGTCGCGCATGTGGCGCGCATAACCGTCGATGAAGTCGTACTGGCTGCGGTGGGCCTCGTCGGCGATGACCACAATGTTGCGGCGGTCCGAGAGCAGTGGCACCTGGTCCTCGGCCTCAATGGGGAAGAACTTCTGCACCGTGGTGAACACCACACCGCCCGCCGCCACCTGGAGTTTCGCCCGCAGGTCGGCCCGGCTCTGCGCCTGCACTGGCTGCTGCCGCAACAACTCGTGACACCCGGCGAAAGTGCCGAAGAGCTGGTCGTCCAGGTCGTTGCGGTCGGTGATGACCACGAGGGTCGGGTTTCCCATGGCGGGGTGCAGCACGACCTTCCCGGCATAGAAGGCCATGGTGAGGCTCTTGCCGGAGCCCTGCGTGTGCCACACCACCCCCACGCGCCGGTCGCCGGGCTGGGCGTCGCTCGCTGCCCGCGCCAGGTACGTGCCCCTCGGTTCGGCGAAGCGCCGGGGGCCTTCAGCGGGCAGGCAGGCGCGCACGGTCTCCTGCACCGCCACGTTGACCGCGTGGTACTGGTGATATCCGGCCATCTTTTTGAGTAGCACCCCGCCCCCGGTGTCATCGAAGACGATGAAGTGGCGAATCAGGTCCAGGAAGCGGCGCTTCTCGAACACGCCCTCCAGCACAACTTGCACCTCGGGAAGGTGCGGGGCGGCGAGTTCCTCTCCGGTGATGGTGCGCCAAGGCAAGAACCACTCCCGGTCGGCAGTGAGCGTGCCAACACGTGCCTGCACGCCAT
>CAZIRH010000645.1:0-1827 GCA_964541065.1 uncultured Solibacteraceae bacterium | reverse complement strand
CCCGCCATCAGCCAGGAGTTTGACGCTCCACAATGGCCCCGTTTGCCGGCGGCCGACTGTCGAGATCACCAGCATCAGCGGATCGGGCACGCTCGCTTGCCCCGCGAGCAGCGAGCTAAACAATTCGTCGTCACGCGCCCAGCCCACCTCGTCATAGATGACGAGATCAGGATGGCGCCCGCGGCTGCCGGTGTGCTCCCTCGACACCACAGTCCAGCGCGAGCCCGTCTCGGACACGATCAGCGCGTTCGCTTGGATCTCGACCGTGCGCTCAAGGTCCGCATGGGCGCGAATCATCGCCCGCGCGTGTTGCAGGGTGATCTTTGCGCCGTCAACGTCTAGGGCCGCCGAGATAAGGTCTGAACCTGGCCGGCCCGTCATCAGTCGCCACAGCCCGGCCGCCGCGCCTGCGAAGCTCTTGCCGTTGCCGCGGGGCACGCTCACCCCGGCCACCCGGTACCGGAAGCAACCATCGACGCGGGTCAGGGCCTGGCTGAAGGCTTCCCGCTGCCAGGGGAACAACGCAATCCCGAAGTGCTCACAGAAGGCCGCGAATGAGTCAATCACCGCGGGTTTCAATCGTTGCATGGATCACCCTGTGCCTCAGGCGCGTCCGGTTGGTCGTCCTGGGGCGGTTCCGGCGCGGCCGGTGGCGCGGCCCGCTGGCGCTCCGCTTCGGCGCGGGCATCGGCAATCTGATCGAGGATGTTGACGCGCCGCGGCCGGCGAGCCAGCCCGATCCGTTGCGCCAGCCGGTCGAACGTCGCCAGCGCGGTCATCAACTTGTCGTGCACGTCTCGAACTGCGCCGCTCGGCCTGAACAGGCCGCGCCGAGCGATGTCTGAGGTCAGCAGCCGGATCACAATCTCGGTGTCGGCCAGCTTCCTGATGTATGAGCATTCGAGGGTGCTCAGCTCAGAATCCCCGCCCCGGTCAGCCACAACACCAGCCAGGAGTTCATCAACACTCAACCTGAGGTCTGCCGGCTGGTGTCGGGCATACAGGCCAGCCTTACGGGCAAGCTGATTGCCGGGCTACACACGGCCACAGCGGGGGCACCGTTCCGCCTTGTGAGGCACCTCAGCCCGGCACTGAGGGCACGCGGTAGGGGAGCCGTCGCCGGACCCGTCTGCCGAAGACGGGGTGGCGTCCGGGGCAGCCTCCGGGGCCTCTACGGCAGGGTTTCCGGCTGGCTCTTGCGCGAATCCTTGCACAACCACCTGGTCAGCCGTTGCCGAGTCCTTAGTTTTCAAGCACTTAGCCTCATAAGGCGCCTGTCACCTAGTCACGCGCCCCGGCTACCAGCCCGGAGCGAACCTGAAACGAAAGCATGTTTCTTCGCCTAGCGCCACCCCGGCCGTTTGCTGGGCTTTCAGGCACTTCGAGGGGGTCCGCCTGGCGCGGGGGTTTCCATCACATCCTCATTGCGCAGACAGGGCGGACGGACACGGACAGACACCCCTCTAAAGAGGGGGGGTTGTCCTGTCCGGTTGTCCGACTCCGCCTCGGACAGTCTGTCTGGGTTGTCCGGGACAACTTGTCCGGCTCATGCCACCTTCCCGTATTGCCCTGCGAGCTTCAGCAGCAGCTCCCGCTCCGATTGTTCCGCCACCTGCACCACCTCAAGGGCTTGCTGGTCGATATGCTGCTCGATCGCCGCGGCGACGAGTGCCCGCAAGCGCTTGGCAGGAATCGCGTCCACCTCGACACTCTCGCCCACGAACGAGCGCGCCCGCGTGTCGGTCCGCTTCGTCGGACGGGTCGGTAGGGTGAACTGGCGAATCTGCTCCGGCGAGCAGTCGCCCGCCTTGCCCTGGAGGCGTTCGG
>CAZIRH010000644.1:0-1829 GCA_964541065.1 uncultured Solibacteraceae bacterium | reverse complement strand
ACGCCCATCAGCACGGCTTGGCTTCCCGCGTCGTCGTCTTGCCCGAGGAGAACCGGCAGGAGTTCGAGGAACTCCTGGAGGCCTTCCGCTCCGAATACCAGCCCCAGGGACCCCTCGAGCGCTTCCTCGTCTTTCAATTGGCCGCCGCCGACTGGCGCCTCCGCCGCATCGCCCGCCTCGAAACCGGCCTCATCTCCGACCGCCTCGACGATCTGCGCGACGACCTCGACCTCGACGCCCCTGAACCCGACCCCGCCGACTCCGAGGCCGATCAGCAGTACCACCAGGACTCCCGCCTGCTCGGCCGCGTCTTCTGGCGCAACTGCTCCGGCGATACCTTCGTGAAGCTCCTCCGCTACGAGACCTCGACGCGCCGCGCCTTCTACAAAGCCCTCCACGAACTCAAGCTCATCCGGGCCCGCCGCACCGACGCCGCCCCAACATTAAAAACCGCAGAACGAAGCCAACACCACCCCGAACCCCCGGAGCCCCCAGCACCGGCTCACCCCGGACCGCAACCCGCCATCGAACCCGCCAACACCTCGGCTGACTCAACAGAATCAGCCACTTCCCCTGCGGAAGACCGGCCGCCGGCCACCCGCCTCCGGCCTCGAGCCCGGCACTGCCGGCGCGGCGTGCCGGCCGCCTCGCCTGTCACCGCTTTTCACCCCGCTTCGCCCTCAGAACCGGGGCAGGGTGCGCAGCAGGGAGGCGGTCGAGCCGCCGCCGGCGAGCTCGACGTGGTGGACAACGTGCCAGTTGGCGTCCAGCGCGCCGATGTAGTGGGCGTTGTCGCGGTCCGGGCCCATCAGCACGACGAAGTAGGCGCGCTGCGGATACCACAGCAGGCGGTACTGAAGCTCGCCTTGCTCGGAGCGCCAGCGGTCCTGGGCGGGGGACCCCAGCTTGCGGACCACGGCGTGGTAGTCGTCGTGGCGGGCGAGATCGAGGAAGGCTTCGTCCTTGGCGGTGAAAACCACGCGGGAGCGCAGCGGCCCCACGCGCATGATCAGCACCACCAGAACGAGCGCAGCCAGCACGCCGGTGATGCCGGTGATGATGAGCCGCTGGATGCGCCTCTCGGTGGGGTCGGTGCTGGAACCAGCGAAAGAGGATGCGCCTGGAGACTCCGCGCCGGGGGCGCGGTCGGCGCCGGCGCTGGGCATGGCCAGCACGCGGCGCTCATGCGGCCAGACCGTGCCGGCCTTGTACTCGAGCTCGCGGAGCAAGCCCAGGATCATGACGGGCTGATCGACGCTGGAGAGCTCGCCCACGTACTGGCGCGGCACCCACAGCTCGAGATCGGTCTTGGTGTTGGCCACCTGAATCTCCGACCAGGTGGCGCGGCGCAGCCGCCACTCGTTGTGCTCGATGTTGCGGACCGCGGGGTAGAAGGAGAAGGGCCGCCGGGCCAGCAGTTCCATCATGGGGGGCAGCGGCTCAGCCATGGCGTGAAACCCATGATAGCGCGACGCGGCGCCGCCCGCCATGCCGCGCCGGGTGTGCGATAATAGGCCCTCGATTCGGCCGGGCCGTGCCGTTCCTGATCAACGACCTCCAGCGTCACCACGATTCCATCGGTGGGGAAGTGCGCGCCGCCCTCGAGCGGGTGCTGGCGGGGGGGTGGTACATCCTGGGGCCGGAGGTGGAGGCCTTTGAGCGGGAGTTCGCGAGTTTCTGCGGCGTGAGCCACTGCGTGGGTGTGGGCAACGGGACGGACGCGCTGGAGCTGGCGCTGCGCGCGCTGGGGGTGGGCGCGGGCGACGCGGTGGCCACGGTGGCGAATGCGGGCTACTACAGCGCGGCGGCCATCCGGGCGGCGGGGGCCG
>CAZIRH010000643.1:0-1830 GCA_964541065.1 uncultured Solibacteraceae bacterium | reverse complement strand
TGTGGCTTGTTCACCGGTGAAGATTAGTGTCCCGTTGTCTGCCGCACGCAAACCGTAGAACTCAAGGACTGAATTCACTGAGCCGAGGAATCTCTCGAAATATTCCCTCCGGTTGATCCATCCCTGTGGGTTACATGCTGTTTCAATCACCTTGAGCACGCCATGCGGCCTTCCGCCACTTCTGGCTTGGAGTTGTTCGAAAGCAGCGGCGACGAAGCGCCACTTCGTACCGCCGTCGTGAGCAATGTCGCGATAGCCGCTCCGCTGAAAGAGGCGAGTGATCTCACTGCCAGTATAGAAGTCGCCTACGATTTGTGCGAGGGTCTCAATGGCCTCAGACCGGAAGGCTTGATACTCCCTCGTCATGCCGCGAACATCCTTTCCGCTCTGCCCAGGAATGTTGTTCTGAGCCTGTAACGACATAGGGTTCTGCCGAAAGAGAAACAGGCATCGGTTCCCGTGGTGTGGTAGACCTCCAAGCCTTGACACCCATCAAGGAGAGGAGGCGGAACCGATGCCCGAGCCCATTCTAACACGCCTGCTGGCACTCCCGGGGTACGCGGTGTACCACCACGCGATCGACGAGCCGGCGCAGACCCTCACGCTGGCGGTCCGGCCGATCGGCACGCGGCCGTACCACTGTTGCCGGGGCTGCGGCATCAGCACCCAGGCGACCCAGGGGACGCCCCGGGAACGCCGGGTCCGGGATCTGCCCTGGGGGCCCTGGACGGTCTGGCTGGTGGTCGAGGTCCACACGGTGGCCTGCCGGCGGTGCGGCCGGCGGCGGGAGCAGCTCCCCTTTCTTGCCGGCACCGGCCACCGGACCCGCCGCTACGAGGCCGCCGTGGCCCGGGACTGCGGGGACGCCGCCGTCCGCCGCGTGGCCGCCCGCTGGGGCCTCGCTGCGGAGACGGTCCGGCTGATCGACAAGCGCGCGCTCCAGCAGTGGGCGGCCGGCCGGCCGCGGCCCCGCCTCCGCTACCTCGGGGTGGACGAGATCTTCCTGGGGAAGACGACCAAGTTCCTGACGGTGGTGAGCAACCTCGAGACGCGGGAGCCGCTCTGGATGGGGAAGGAGCGCAAGCGGGAGACGTTGGATCGGTTCTTCGCCGAGGCGTTGCCGCCGGCGCGCCGGTGGCGGGTGACGGCGGTCTGCGTGGACATGTGGGAGCCGTTCCGGCTGAGCCTGAAGGCCCACCTGCCCCGCGCCCGCATCATCTACGACAAGTTCCACGTGCTCAAGCACGCCAACGAGGCCGTGGAGGAGACCCGCCGGACCGAGTTCTTCCGGAAGGGCGGGTACCTGCGGGGCCTCGTGCGGGGGAAGCGCTGGCTCCTCTTGACCCGGTGGCACCACCTGCGCCGCGACCAGCGCGCGACCCTGCAGGCGCTCTTCGCGGTGAACCGCCGGCTGGCCAAGGCGTACCTGCTCCGCGAGCAGCTGGAGCGGCTCTGGCACTACACCTACGAGGGTGCCGCCCGGCGCTTCCTGACGACGTGGCTGCAGGCCCTGCGGTGGCAGCGGCTCCCCGCCTTCCAGACGTTCGCAGGGACCCTCCTCCGACACCTGGATGGGATCCTGGCCTACTGCCATGTGAAAGTCCCCTTCGGCGTGGTCGAGGCCATCAACGGCAACATCCGCGCCTTGCTGCGGCGCGGGCGGGGGTACCGGGACCACGCGTACCTGCTGCTCAAGGTCCAGCGCTCTACGGCCGAGGGGCGGCGGCTCAGGGCCGCATGATTCCTGGGTCCGTGCAACATTCTTGGTGAGAGCGGATCAAACGATCGCGGCCCATCCAACTGATGGTTCGGGGGATCCTGGCCGCATTC
>CAZIRH010000642.1:0-1835 GCA_964541065.1 uncultured Solibacteraceae bacterium | reverse complement strand
CTCCCTGCGCTCGCCCGGGACGATCTCCAGTACCGTGCGCTTGCCGGGCACTGGCCATCGCCGCGCGGCTTGCTGGATGCGGCGCGGCGTGACCGCCAGCAGCTCGTCCAGCTCGGTGTTCAAAAGATCCGGGCTGCTGTCCAGCAGCTCGTACTGGCCCAGCGCCGCGGCCCGGCTGCGCGAGCTTTGAAGCTGGCGGAGGCGGTTGGAGCGCAGAAAGGCATGCGCACGATCCAACTCCTTCGGCGGAACGCCCCGGCGCGCGATGTCACGGATCTCCTCCTCGACCTGTGTGACGATCTGGGAGCCGGCGAAGGCGGGGTTGTGCAGCAGGAAGACGGCGTAGAGGCCCGGGTCCCGGTAGTCCGCGGCGCCGGCGAAGGGCCAGCCCAGGTTGGCCTCGTACTGGATCACCGATTTGCGACCCTTGACCAGGCGCTGGTGAAAGCGCGAGCTCTCGCCGCCGGTCAACACGATGTCCAGCATGACCAGGGCATAGTAGTCCGGCGAGCGCCGGACCGGCCCGGGGTAGCCGAGGATGACGGCGGGGACTTTGGCCAGGGGATCGCGGTGGAGTGCGCCGCGTGGCCCCTTCTGCGGGCGCTCGGAAAGATCGGGCTGCGCCGGCCGGGGCTGGGCGGGGATGTCGCCGAAACAGGCCTCCACCAGCTCGCGGGCCTGAGAGGTGCGGAGGTCGCCGGCCAGCGCCAGGACCGCGTTGTTGGGGGCGTAGTGGGTCCGGAAGAACCGGGTGACGTCCTCGACGGTGGCGGCGTCCAGGTCCTCGAAGGAGCCGATGAGGGAATGGGAGTTGTGCCAGTTGCGGAAGGCCAACTCGGGCCAGCGATCGACGATGGCGGTGGCGTAGGGGCGGTTGTCGAAGGCCAGCCGCCGCTCCTGCTTGACGGCCTCGCGCTGGTTGTCGAGGTTCTTCCGGTTGACCAGCAAGCCCCGCATGCGGTCGGCCTCCAGCCACAGCCCCAGGGCCAGCTTGTTGGAGGGGAGCACCTCGAAGTAGTCGGTGAAGTCCGGGTGCGTGGAGCCGTTCAGCGCCCCGCCGCTGGATTCGACCAGCTTGAAGTGCACGCCCTTGGGGGCGTTCTTCGAGCCTTGGAACATCATGTGCTCGAACAGGTGGGCAAAGCCGGTCCGGCCGCGCTCTTCGGCACGCGCCCCCACTCCGTAAATGACGTAGATGGTGACGATGGGCACGGCGCCATCCGGTGAGAGCACCACGCGCAATCCGTTGGGCAGCGTGAACCGTTCGATGGGGACGCGGAACTCCGTAAGCATGTCAGTCTCGGCGAATGGTCTCCATGAATTTCTCGAGCGGCAGCGTGTTGACGACGTCGGACGCTTCGAGCCAGCCGCGCCGCGCCATGGTGACCCCGTAGCGCATGTTGTCGAGCTGCTTGGGGTGGTGGGCGTCGGTCGAAATCACGAAGCGGGCGCCGCGGGCCTTGGCGGCGCGCAGCAGGGCATCGTAGAGGTCCAGGCGCTCCGGGGCGGCGCTGATCTCGAAGAACACGCGGCGGCGGGCGGCTTCGCGCGCCACCAGGTCGAAGTCGAAGGGGAAGCTCTCGCGCACCAGCAACTCGCGTCCCGTGGGATGCCCCAGGACACGCAGGTGCGGATTCTCCAGCGCGCGCAGCAACCTGTCCGTCATCTCGCCGGCCTCCAGGTTCATGAAGCTGTGCACGCTGCCGATGACCATGTCCAGTTCGGCCAGGGCGTCGTCGGCCAGGTCCATCGAGCCGTCCTTGCGGATGTCGCACTCGATGCCGGAGAGGACCCGTATGCCGAGCGCCTCCTGGTCCAGCTTGCGCACGTGCTCG
>CAZIRH010000641.1:0-1845 GCA_964541065.1 uncultured Solibacteraceae bacterium | reverse complement strand
GGTTGCCGGCGCCAGTGCTCGCCGCTTCGCCCTTCCAGCTCAACATTCAGGTGCCGGTCGAGCTGGGCGCGGGGCCGCAGAGACTGGTGGTCCGATCCCCCTATGGAGTCGCCGAGCAGACCATCGAGCTCCAGGCCACGGCCCCGGCGATCTTCCTGCTGGATGCCCGCCGGGGGGCGGTGGTCAACCAGGACGGGAAGCTGAACGGGCCCACCCAGCCGGCGCCGCGCGGCCAGGCGATCGTGATCTATGGGACCGGCTTCGGGGCGCTCCAGCAGGCCGGCAGTCTGGCCGTGGTACGCCAGCCGGTCACGGCGGTCATCCAGGGCCTGGAGCTGGCGGTGGCCTTCGCCGGGCTGGCGCCCGGCTTCCCGGGACTCTACCAGGTCAACGTCGTCCTGCCCCCCGGGATCCCGCCAGGGCTGGAGGTGCCGCTCGTGCTCAAGCAGGGCGGCGCGTCGAGCAACTCCGTGGCGGTCTCGATCCAATAGGTGGCGCACGCTTCAGCGTGCAGCGGCGAGCTTCAGCTCGCCGTGCCTAGGGATTCCTGCGGGCTAAAGCCCGCAGCGGCAGGCTAAAGCCCGCGCCACGTGCCTTTTCGGCTTGCAGGGCTTGACTCGGGACTCGCAGTCGTGGTTAAATCACTGGCTGGAATTCCAGCGGGCCGCTGTGTACCAGGGGCCCGGTGAACTTTAGGCTTGACAGGGACGGGCGCAGGCTGCGATAATGATGTGTCCGCCTCCCGCAAGCGGAAGGGCAATCGTTCGGGTTGAATCCCGCGAGCACAAGAACAACAACAAAGAGAACACGGGTGGTGTATCAATTGCAGCTATCGGTGATGGCCGGTGGGCTCGGGCGCCGAAGGGGAGCCTTCGCGCGGCAGGGTTCCTCGGCAGTCCTCGCCGGCTGTTGCTCGAGAGCAGCTTTTGGGGCTCAGGTTTGAAGGCACTTTCGTCAATTCGAGGAGACTGACTTCACGAAGGAGAAAGAAATGACAGATTTTCGCAAATGGTTTGTAGCGCTTGCCGTGCTCCTGGTCATGGTAGGCTCCGCGTACTGCGCGGTGACGTATCAGTGCACGGCGGCCGCTGCTGTGAATGCCAGGGTGCGCGGCGAGGACCGGACAGCGCTGCTGGGCGACTTGGTCGTCAGATGCGACGGTGACGTTCCGGACGTCAGAAACCTGACGGCCAACATCCAGATTTTCACCAGCGTGAACATCACGAACAGGATCGTGAACACCGGGACGGGCGCGACCGACGCGCTTCTGGCGCTGAACGATCCGGAACCGGCGCGGCAGAGACTGGATACCGACTACGTCGTCAGCGGAATCACCCAGGTGAAGGCGAACATCTTCAGCGGCCTCAAGGCGGGTGACAACTCGCTGTTGTGGCTGAACGTTCCGCTGGGTGTGCCTGTGCCGCCAGCCACGACCCCGTTGGCGCTGGTGACTTCCATCCGCATCACTAACGTGCGGGGCAACGCGCCGCAAGCGTTCACCGCGGGCCAGACCTATGTCCCCACGCCCATCACGATGACCATAACCCTGTACAGCGTGGGGGGGTCCATTCCCATCTACAATCCGACCCAGCAGGTGGCGGCGGTGTTGAAGGGCCTGGACTTCCAAGCCCGCAACTGCAAGGACGACGGTGGCATGTCCACCGGCTACTCGCAGTGCTCGGACTTGGGCAAGACCAGCGGGACCGCCACGAACCACACGCTCAGCGGCGTGCTCAAGTTCATCGAGGGCTTCGACGGCGCCTGGAAGACCCAGATCGGCTCCGCGCAGAACGGCGCCATTCTGGGCACGATCACGGGCATTTCCGAGAGCGGCTATGTCAACTA
>CAZIRH010000640.1:0-1847 GCA_964541065.1 uncultured Solibacteraceae bacterium | reverse complement strand
CCGTGGTTAGGATCGCGCTGCACCACGAAGTTGAGCTGGCGGATGGCCTCGTCCGTGTTGCCGATGTCGAGCAGCATGCCGGCAAAGCTGGCCCGCGCTTCCAGGTACACGGGATCGATGTCGATGGCCTGCCGGAACGACTTCTCCGCCGCGGCTTCCTCGAACAGCGCGTTCTCGACGCGCGCCCGGTACAGCCAGGCTTCGCTGTACCGCGGCTCGATCTCGATGGCCTTGCCGAGCAACTCCGCCCCCCGGCGGTAGTTCTTCTCTCCGCCGTCGTTGTAGTGTTCCAGGGCACGGTCGAACAGGTCCAGCGCCGCCTTCTTTCGCCGCACCGGAATCTGTATGCGAATCGTCACCGTGGACTGCTGTCCGGGGTAGACCATCTCCTCGCGGGGGCCGTCCGGCTCGTAGCCGGACTTCACGGCCTTGACGGTGTGGGCCCCCGGCGCCAGGCCGGGAAGGGTGAGCGGCTTGCCCGTGCTGACCACGCCGGCGGACTTGCCATCCACGAAGACCTCCACGCCGTCCATGTTGCTTTCGAGCACCAGCGTGCCGTACTTGGGCGGGGGCGGCGCGGCGGCCGCCACGTTGCTGGGGATGTAAGCCAGCAGCATGTTGGGATCGAAGCTGGCGCGGTCGGAGGTAGGGTTCTGCTGCGCGCTGGTGGCTTCCCGCACGTTGCGGCGCACGTACTCGGCCAGCTCGTCGGCGGTGACGATGCCGTCGCGGTTCTCGTCCGCCGCGCCTTCCAGGCCCTTGACCACGTAGTAGGTGAAGATGCCGTGACCGCCGCCCCAGTCCGGGCTCTCGAAGGAGCGCTCGCGGTCCCGGCTGGCGCTCAGGGAAAACAGCGAGCGGCTCAAATCGAGCAGGCTGCGGTTGATGGTGACGTTGTCGGCTTCCGGGTTGATGGCGCCGCTGTGGCAGGCGTCCGTGAGCAGCACCTTCCACCTAGCCTTGATCTTCGCGCCGATCAGCGCGCCCAGCGAGCTCATGGGGTAGGCGGTGCGGGCGATGCCTTTCGGGTCCACGTCGTAGGGCGCCAGGTAGGCCTGGCCGTCGAAGACGAAGCCGTGGCCGGCGAAGTAGATCAGCACGCGGTCGTCGTCGCGGGCCACCGCGGGCAGCCACTGCTCGAGCTCGCGGCGCAAAGCCGCCAGCGTGGCCCGGGCGCCGATCAGCTTGCGCACGTTCTCGGCCGGGAAGTTGCCACCCTCGGCGCTGATCAGGATCGAGTAGATGGCCTCGGCGTCACGCTCGGGGTAGCGCAGTTGGAGTTGGGACGGCAGGTTCCGGTAGTCGGCGATGCCCACCACGAGCGCGTAGCTGCGTGGGATGCGCGGCGCACGCGGCGCCGGCTCGGGGACGTCCTTCTCCACCCGCAGGTCGCGCTGCTGCGGCGCGGGCGGTTTCTGCCCCGCCCCGGCGACGAGCAGCGCCGACAGAACCGCTCCCGTAATCTTCACCCACATGCGGAACCTCACTTGTGCGCCAGGCGGAACTCGTAGATCACCGGCCCGGTGAGCGGCGCGGGCGACGACAGCACCGAGGAGTTCTCCCGTCGCATGATGATCAGCTCGCGCGGCGCGGCGCCCTTAACCCCGGCCAGGTTCTCCGGCAACGCCTCCTGGCCGGTGATGTTCCTGGGGCCGGCGGAGGAATCCACGCACAGGCCGCGGGCGCGGAAGATGGCGTCATCGCAGCGCGGCAGCAGGTTCTTGGGTGGCGGCGGGGTCTTGGGCGGCGGTGGCAGGGGTGTGTAGGCAGGGGGCTGCCCCGCCCCGAGCGCCGCCGGGCTCACCAGCCAGTACACGATGTCGTAGCCGGGCGGTCCCGCAATGCGG
>CAZIRH010000639.1:0-1866 GCA_964541065.1 uncultured Solibacteraceae bacterium | reverse complement strand
CGCTGTGCGGATGCAGTGCTGCTGCTCGGCCCGCTCTACCACCTGCCGGACCGGGCGGACCGGCTGGGCGCGTTGCGGGAGGCCGCGCGCGTGACCCGTCCCGGCGCCCCGCTCTTCGTGGCCGCCATCAGCCGCTTCGCTTCCCTGCTGGCCGGTCTGTCTCGCGGCTTCATCGATGACCCGCGTTTTGAGGCCATCCTGCGCTGCGACCTGGAAGACGGGCAGCACCGCAATCCCACCGATTGCCCGGATTACTTCACCACCGCCTTCTTCCACCACCCTGACGAGTTGCGCGCGGAGATTCTGGAGGCCGGTCTCGAACTCGTGGACTTGCTGGCCGTCGAAGGCCCCGGCTGGCTGGCCCAGGACTTCGACGCGCGCTGGCAAGACCCCGCCCGCCGCGCCCTCCTCCTCGATCTCGTCCGCCTGGTCGAGCGCGAGCCAGCGCTCATGGGCGTGAGCATGCACCTGCTCGCCGTGGCCCGGACGGCCTGACCCCGTGGAGCGGGCGTTCTTGCCTGCGGCCGCCTGATCCCGGCCGGCACCGGCATGCAGTACTACCGGCGGATCAAGATTGCCGGCGAGGAGCTGGAAGAGGGGCTTCCGTCAGCCCGCCAGCGTGCTGATCGAGGCCTCGAGCGCGGCCTCGAAGGCCGCGATGGCGCTCTCGCGCAGGACAATGTAGCCCAACTCATCGACGCCCTCCAGCAGGCAGCGCTGCGCGAAGGTGTCGATGGGGAACGCGACGGCGCGACCGTCGGGCAGGGTGAGAGTCCGGGCGGCGAGGTCGATGGTCACGGTGGCTTCAGCATCCAGCGCAACCAGCGCGGCGTGAGCCTCGGGCGGCACGACGATGGGCAGCAGCCCGTTCTTGAGCGCGTTCTTGCGGAATATGTCGGCAAACGAGGTGCTCACGACGGCTCTGAAGCCGTACTGGGTGAGCGCCCAAGGCGCGTGCTCGCGCGAGCTGCCGCAGCCGAAGTTGTCGCCGGCGAGCAGGATCTGGCCGGCTTGGCCGCGGGGCTGGTTCAGGATGAAGTCCGGCTTGGGACGGCCCTCGGCGTCGTAGCGCCAGTCGCAGAAGAGCTGCTCGCCCAGGCCCTCCTTGGAGGTGGTCTTCAGAAACCGCGCCGGGATGATCTGGTCGGTGTCGATGTTGTCCATCGGCAGCGGGACCAGGCGGCTGGAGAACTTCTCGAAGGGCTTCATAGCAGGGTCCTCGGGTCGGTGATGACGCCGGTGACGGCGCAGGCGGCGGCGGTGAGCGGGCTGGCCAGCAGCGTGCGCGCGCCCGGCCCCTGGCGGCCCTCGAAGTTGCGGTTGCTGGTGGAAACGCTGTACTGGCCGGGTGCGAGCAGATCGCCGTTCATGCCGATGCACATCGAGCAGCCCGGCTGGCGCCACTCGGCCCCGGCGGCGCGGAAGATCTCGTCGAGCCGCTCGGCTTCGGCCTCGCGCTTGACCTGCTGCGAGCCGGGCACCACCAGCACGCGCACGCCGGGCTTCAGTCTGCGGCCCTTCAATATCGAGGCGGCCTGGCGCAGGTCCGCCATCCTCCCGTTGGTGCAGCTTCCAATGAAGACCACGTCGATGGGATGGCCCAGCAAGGGCTTCCCGGGCTCGAAGGCCATGTAGCGCAGCGCCTTCTGGATCGACTCGCGCTCCATCGGGTCGGCGATCCTGGCCGGCTCGGGCACCGGCGCCGTGATGGGGATGCCCATGCCCGGGCTGGTGCCGAAGGTGATCATGGGCTCGAGGGCGCCGGCATCCAGCGCGACGTGCTTGTCGAAAACGGCGCCTTCATCGCTGGGCAACTCGCGCCAGCGTGCCAGGGCCGTTTCCCAGGCGGCGCCCTGCGGCGCGAAC
>CAZIRH010000638.1:0-1872 GCA_964541065.1 uncultured Solibacteraceae bacterium | reverse complement strand
ACGGAACGGAGTTGTACGACAAGAAAATGTCAGAAGGGCGCGAATAATCCGGGCTGAACCCGGATTATTCATGCGAGCGCGACGATGATTCTCGTCGGGCCATCCTGGTGTGGCAAGGGGCAAAGTCAGCGCCTGGGACGAGGATTTGGGCGATCCGGGGCACCCCACCCCCTTACCCCCATCGCCCATCCGGGCCGGGAAGTGTCCTCACGCCGGGTTGTCTTGGGTTCATTCTCGCAGAATCAGGCAGCGGTGAGCATGACTCGGCGGCGGGACCCACGTCCGCGGACGCGGCTTGAGCCGGTCCCACGCCTCATCCCGCCACCAATGCCGCACGCGCTCCAGCAGCCGGCCCCACAGCACCCCCGCCGCTCGGGCCACGTCCACGATCACCCGCCGGCCGTGCTGAACTACTCGCGCCCCGGCCTTCAGCACCGTCTGCTGCACCCGGTGCAGGTCCCAGCCACAGCCGGACTGGTCCTCCAACTCCCCGCGGATCATCCCGCCCAGGTTGAACGCCAGCAGCTTCAGCAGCAGGCTGGTCTCGTTGCCCGCGAACGACTCGGCCGACAACAGCCCGCCGACCACCGCGTTGAACTCTCCCAGCCGATCCTCAAACGTGCCGCGGTTGCGATAGTGCACCACCAACTCCCAGGCGCTGCGTTGCTCGATCCCCCAATTGGTCACCAGAAAAAAGTGGTGCGGAAACAACTCCCGCAGCCCCGTCTTGGGGTCCGGCAGGTCGATCACCACCAGCACCAGCCGATAGGCCCGCGTCCAACTCGCCGCCCGATACGTGCCCAACTCGATGGCCAACTCCTCGCCGTCTTGGGTCGGTCGCCACGGCGACCGAGGCAGAAACGGCTGGGCCAGCGCGTCCAGGCGGGCGTTATTCTTGATCCGTCCTACGAAACTCACGCCCTCGTCGTCGATGGCGTCCAGCACCTTACCCTCGACCAGTCCGGCGTCGATCCGGGCGTCCAGGTGCACGGCCAATCGCCGGCCCTTGCGGATCGCCTCGCGGACGAACCGCGCCGCCCCCTCCGCCGAAGGACTGTTGCCCCGCCGCAGGATCGCGTGGATGAACCCCTCGCCCAGCCGGCCCGCCTCGTAGTCGCCCTCGGCGGCGAAGCTGCCAAGCAGTGGATAATACATCTTCTGGCGATAAAAGCCGTGATACGCCCCGCCTTGCTGCCGGCCGTGGACCTCGATCGGGAACGGGTCGATGTCGAGTGTGCCGTGCGTCACCTTGCGCCCCGCCCCCGAAGCCCGCTGATGCCGCCCGACCCACGTCGTCAACGCCTCGTTCAGCGCCCGCCGATGACCCTGGCTGGACAGTCGCTCCAGAAGCCGCCAGTCCGACGGCTGGCTGGCCAGACGCTCCTCGGCGACCCGCCGGCCCGGACGGTCCCAGACCGACAGCTTGAACGCCACGTCGTGGGCCAGCGTGTCGGCGTCGTCCTGATGAACGTAGCCCAACGCCAGACCGTAGAGGTGCTGGCGGAGCAGTTCGGTCTGCGTGTAACGGATGTGACGCGGGTCGCGCGGGTCGGTCAACTCGGCCGCCAGATCCGCCGTCAGCCCCAGGCGATGATCGACCTCCCGCAGCAGCAGCGCCCCGGCGTTGGAGGTGATTCGCGGATCGGCTTGACGCAGCTTGATGGATCGGTTAAACGTAGGCTCGAACAGCCATTCATGGCCTTCACCCATTGGGTATCACTCCGTTCTTCGCGTGTGAGGTCCTCAACACCCTTTCTATACGCGACGGAACGGAGTTGTACGACAAGAAAATGTCAGAAGGGCGCGAATAATCCGGGCTAATGAGGCCCTCGATTTCTTGTGAGGAAATTCCACCTGCCTCGCTGTCACATG
>CAZIRH010000637.1:0-1889 GCA_964541065.1 uncultured Solibacteraceae bacterium | reverse complement strand
CCCGGACTGTGCGGTCCGGGAGGGACTGTCGCCTATTTTACGCACCGCACAGTAACCACTGGTGCGGTCTCGCTGGCCATCCCGATCCCCGGTTCCGCGCAGATCGGGCAGGCGGAGCCCAAGCTCGACCTCGCCAAGAAGAACGCCGAAGGCTGTCGCCTGCGAACGGACGGCAAGGGCCGCATCCGCTTGGAGCCCCTGACGGCGGCCGGCTCCTTCATCCCGCACACGCAGATCGGCGAGGTGATCAGGCAGCAGTGGAAGAAGATCAGCGTCGACGCACACTGCTCAGCAACCTCCCGCCGTTCGCGGTATTCGTGCGCTCAATACCATCAGCATGGCGCACATCACGGACGGGTGACGCAATTCCGATAGACACACCGAGGAGGGCTCTGGTAGCATCCCGGCGGTTCGGCGCCGGAAGCTTGCCCCTTCTTGTTGCCCCGGTGTCTTTGCGGTGAGAATTCTTCGGATTGGAACAGGTGTGTTGAGGCAATCGAAATCCCACGTTCCTTGAACCCTCACCGATGGAGGAAGACCGTGCAGCAAAACAAGCTCCGTGAACTGTTGAAGGCAGGCAAGCCAACGCTCGGCACGCATCTTCACAGCAGTTGGCCTGCGATCGTCGAACTCGTTGGGCACAGCCGGATGTTCGATTACGTGGAGTTTGTAGCCGAGTACGCGCCATTCGATTTGAACGGACTCGAGAATTTCTGTCGGACGGCCGAACTGTTCGACTTATCCTCCATGATCAAGGTGGACCAGGAGCCGCGCACGTTCCTCGCGCAACGCGGAATCGGTGCGGGCTTTCACAGTGTGCTGTTCGCGGATTGCCGAAGTGCTGCCGACGCACGAGAGTGCATCAAGGCCGCGCGGCCCGACACGCCGGAAGACGAGGGCAGCTACGGCGCCGGGCTTCGGCGGCAAGCCTACAAATTGCGGTTCCGTGGTGCCCCGATGGAGCAGATCCAGAAGGATTATGTCCAGGCAATCCGGGATGTGGTCGTCGTCCTGATGATCGAGAAGAAGGGTGCGGTGGAGCAACTTGAGGAGATTCTTTCGCTGCCCGGCGTTGATATGATCCAATGGGGCGCGGCCGATTACACCATCAGCGTGGGGCGGCCCGGACAGTGGACGAGCCCAGAAACCAAAGCGGTTGAGAAGCGCGTGTTTGAGACCGCGCTGAAGATGGGCGTGCCCCCCCGCTGCGAGATCAATTCCCCGGACGCCGCCAAGTATTACCTCGACATGGGCGTGCGCCACTTCTGCATTGGGTCGGACGTCATGGTCTGGTTCGACTGGTGCAAGAAGAGCGGTGAGGCTATGAGAAAGGCCCTTGAAGGCGCATGAGGGGCTTCAACAAAGGAGAGTCCTGAAGATCCTTCAGTAGGCCGTCCTCACCCCGGCAACGCTGGACCGATTGCTCTCCGTCGTGAACGCCCGGCTGCGTGCCCAGGCCACGGTGTCTCGCCCCCGGATCAAGGAGCTTCGGCGGGCGCTGACACTGGTGGAGCGGGAGATCGCCAACTACACCCGGGCCATTGCTAGGGGGGATTTCTTGTCGCTGGAACAGGCGCTGGCGGCTGCCGAACAGCGCCGGGCAACCCTCCAAGCCGAACTGGCCCGGCTTGACGGGAACGAGCAGCCCGCAGTAGTCCAGCTTACTCCCGCCGCACTCGAACGGCACCTTCAAGGGATGACCGAGAAACTCCGCAGCGTAATGTAATGCGGGACGTAATGCGGGACGTTGTTGACTCAGTGGACTAATGGTCGTTCCGCTCTCGCGACCGCTTTCGCAATCCCCGACGTGGAGACCCCGAGCTGTCGCGCCGTCTCGGCGAGGGAGAGCCCGAGGCGCGTCACGAGGTCCACCGCCAGACGAGCCCGCA
>CAZIRH010000636.1:0-1941 GCA_964541065.1 uncultured Solibacteraceae bacterium | reverse complement strand
ACCAGGGCCAGTCTTCCACCGCCGCTGCCAGCCCGGCCGCCACCGGATTTCGCTCAATGTACCGCACGATCTTCTCCAGTTCCACCTCGGTGCGCACCCAAAGGCTCGGCCTGCCGAGCTGCGCTGCGGCCCCACACCCGTGTGGGGCAAGCGCCAGCCGGGGAGGCAGCCCGCCCACCGCCAGGTCAGGAACACCACGGCCTGCTCTGGCTGCCAGTGGGGAAGATGTCTGCGGTAGTCGAACACTGCCAGTGGGCCGACAGGCGAAACCGCCTGCCCCACGGACTGCCGGTGCCTGTGCGCCTTCAGCGGTTGGGCAGCGTGGAGATGCCCTTCAGCCGCAGCACGTGCCGATCCGCCGTGATGAGGGTCAGGTCGAACACCTTCGCCGTGGCAGCAATGAAGCGGTCCGCCGGATCACGGTGCGGGAGGCCGATGCGGCGCGTCTCCAGAGCCACCTCATGCGTGACGGGGGCCTCCTTGATCCCAGCGGCCTGCATGCCGGCGGCGATCCACTGGCCGGCCTCCTGATCGAGCGTGATCCGGCCTTTGTCGATTAGGATCACCAGTTCCCACACGCTGATCGGGGACAGCCAGAGTTCGTTTCGCTTGTCCTCCAGCGCTCGGGCCACCCGGCGGCTGAGGCGGGCCGGCTCGAGCAGGCTCCACAGCCAGATGTGGGTATCCAGCAGCAGCTTCATCAGCGCAGCACTTCCCAGTCGCCTTCGTCGCCGGCAGGGGCCACGATGTCACCCCGGATCCGACCCGTGCCGGCCATAGCGCCCAACCAGCGCTTCGCCCGCGGCGGCGCGGGCGGCGGGATGACCTGGGCCACCGGCTCTCCGAAGCGCGTGACCAGCACGGGCTGGCACGTGCGACGGACCTGCTCGAGCACGCCCAGGCAGGTAGCTTTGAATTTGGAGATAGCGATCTCTTCCACGATGCTATCGTACCATGGTCTGAGACTATGGTCAAAGACCCTTGAGGCCCAGAGGCTACACCACCAGCTTCCAGGGCTTGCGGTAGTGGAAGGCCAGCAACTTGCGGGCTTCCTTCTGAAGCACGGTGTGGGCCTTGTCGTCCCAGTCCACGCGCAGCTTGCTGCGCAGCGCGACGTTGCCCAGAATGCAGGCCGCCGTGGTGCGGAAGCAGGTGTCGATGTCGCTAATGGGTTTCTGGCGCGTCTTGATGCACTCCAGGAAGTTGGCCCAGTGCGCGTCGTTACTGTTGTTGGCCGACTTCACTTCCACGGGTTCCAGGCCGCCGCCCCGCTCGGGGATGATGCGGTAGAAGCTGCGGTTGACGTAGAGCGTCCCCTTGGTGCCATGGAACATAGTGCCGTAACCCTGCCCCAGGGGCATCTCGGCGTTGGCCAGCCGGTTCTCGTAAGTGGCTAGGAACCCCTGCGGGTACTCCCAAGTAACTACCAGCGTGTCGGGCGTCTCGCAGTTGTCCGTAATCCAGTACTTGCCACCTAGCGTGGTGGTGGCCGACGGCATCGGCTCATTGAAGGCCATGTGCACGATGTCGAGCACGTGCACGCCCCAGTCGGTGAGCGAGCCGCCGGCGTAATCCCAGAAGTATCGGAAATAGGGGAAAGGCTTCCGCTTCATCTCCGGGTGGACGCCCCAGCGATTGGCGTTGAAGCGGCGGTAGGGCGCCGGCCCCAGCCACATGTTCCAGTCCAGGTCGGCAGGGGGCTCGCTGTCCGGCGGGTTGCCGTAGCCGTCCGACTTGCTGTTGCCGGTGTTCCAGGTGCGGCAGAAGGTCACCTTGCCGAGCTGCCCGCGGCGCACGATCTCGACGGCCTGCTGGAAGTGGTCGCCCGAGCGCTGCATAGTGCCGGCCTGGACCACGCGCTGGTACTTGCGGGCGGCCTCGACCATCTTGAGGCCCTCTTCGATGTAAGTGCACAGGGGCTTCTCGATGTAGACGTCCTTG
>CAZIRH010000635.1:0-1946 GCA_964541065.1 uncultured Solibacteraceae bacterium | reverse complement strand
AGGACCATGCCCTTGCGCTGCTGGACGGTGTACATCATGTTGGCCAGGGCCTCGGCGTGGACGGTGCTTTCGTAGAAGAAGCGGTCGTCGCACGTGATGGCGAACGGGAACTCACGCAAATTGTAGAAGTCAAGATACATGATTCATCTCAGATCTTGCCGGCCAGCGAGTCGCCGATCTTGGACACCACGAACTGCACGGGCGAGGCCCGCCACTGGTCGTACTGCTCGCGGGTGTTCAGCCACAGGGAGATGTTCAGGGTCTCCGCCCCGATCGCCAGCGCCACCACTACTACCGCCGCGGGGCCCAGCCCCCAGCGGATCATTCTCCGGCGCGCCCGCCGCGGGGCGGTCATAATCTCGCCGATGGTGCCCAGCACCGGCAGGCCGAAATGGTCCGCCGCCTCCTCGGTGGTCGTGATGGACCGGTCCACCGTGTTGGTCAGGAACACCAGGCCCCCGCCGAACGCCAGCCCGCCCACAATGGCCAGTGCCAGCACGTAAAGAAGTTTGGGCGACGACGGCTTGAACTGCTCCTGCGCCAACTCCACCTGGCTCAGGTGGGTCCGGTGCTTGGCGGCCTCGGCGGCCAGGGCCATCTGCACTTCCGTCTGCCGCTTCTGCCACCGGTCGACCTCGGCCTGCTGGTCGGTCACCTCCTTGATCATTTCCAGGTACTCCTGCCGCACGGGACCGTAGTTGTTCATGATGCTCTGGAGGGCGGCCTGGCGGGCCTGGAGGCGTTCCAGTTCGTTGGTCGCCATCTGATACTCGGACTGGGCCGTCGTTTCCTGGATCGTAAGATTGGCCTGAAGCAATTCCTGGTCGCGCTGACGGGCGGGGTCGAGGACGGAATCGCCGGACGCGGGCCCCACGAGGGCGCCGGCCCGGCTTTCGCGCAGGCGCTTCTCGAGGTCGGGCAACCGGACCTTGAGTTCCGCGATCCGCTTGTCGAGGTTGTCGATCTGCTTCCGCAGCGCCACGACGCGCGGGTGCTTTTCCGTCATGTGCAGCAGCGTCCGCGACTCGTCGAGCGACCGCTGGTATTGCTGCTGCTGGTCCTGGAGGCGGGCCAGGTCCTGTGTTGCGTCTTTGTATTCTCGCTCGGCGGACAGGGCGGACTCCGCAGCGGACCCGTCGCCCTCGGGGGCCGCAGCGGACCCGTCGCCCTCGGGGGCCGCGGAGCGCCCCAGGATGACCCTGATCTGGTCCAGTTTCTGCTTGGCCAGCGCCTGCTGGCGCCGGACGGTGTCCATGTCGGTCGTGACGCGCTGAATGTCCTGCTGGAGCGCCCCCGGGTTGTCCGGCAACATGCCCGCATACTTGGTTTCGAAGTCGATCCGCTTCCGCGTGAGTTCCGCGAAACGCGTGTTGGCCTCGTCGACCTTGGTCTGGAGGAAGTCGCGGCTGGACGTCAGGTTGGTGACGATCTGTTCGCTGATGCGGTCGATGTAGTGGGTGATCAGCGTGTTCGGCAGTTCCTGCGCCAGCCGCGGGTCCGGGTCCGTGAAGGAAACGGAGACCAGGTCCACTTCCTGGGATCGCACCTCAAAAATGACCTTCAGGTCGGCGGAGAGATTGCGCACGAGTTCCTGGCGCAACATCCTGCCATCGGCCGTCAGTTTGCCGTCCTGGCCGCGCGGCAGCGCCGGAAGGAGGCCCTTTTTCTCCAGTTCCTCCGCGGCGGCCTCGACGGCATTAGTGCCGACAAGTTCGTACTGAAGGGTCATCTTCAGGGCGTCGAACGATTCGCTCTTGCCGCGAACGAGGTCCTCGGAAGCCGGGTCGGCCCGGCGCTCTAACTTGGCGATGGCCGTATACTTCAGCGGCCACCAGCAGGCGCCCACGAGGGTGGCAAACGCAAACAGCGCCGCACTTGCCAGAAAGAGCAGGCGGTGGCGGAACACGGCCCGCAGCAGGTCCCGCGGCGTCTTTTTCTGTGTCTCT
>CAZIRH010000634.1:0-1949 GCA_964541065.1 uncultured Solibacteraceae bacterium | reverse complement strand
GTTTCGGCGGCCGCCCCATCGCCCTGTGTTTGGAACAGAGGCGGGGCGCCTTAGTCCGAAGTTCCAGGTTGTGAAGTAGGTCAACTCCAATCCCATCTATCGCTTGGCTCGGATTTGGCCTGACAATTGTAGCCACTAAATATGTCATTTTTCTCTTGCATTGTTCCAAACTATCCCTTATAATTGGCTATGCCATCCAGAACTGGACCAGTTCATGTGGCCACTACTACACGCCACTACAAGGGCCGGGTCTATCAGTCCCACTTCCTCCGCCGTTCCTTCCGCGTCGGCGCCCGAGTCCTCCACGAAACTCTCGGCAATCTCTCCCACCTCCCCGCCCACCTGATCGTCATCATCCGCCGCTCCCTGGCCGGCGAGAAGTTCCTCCCCGCCTCCGACGCCTTCCTCGTCCAACGCAACCTCCCTCACGGTCACGTCCAGGCCGTGCTCGGTACCATGCGCCGTCTCGGTCTGGCCCTCCTGCTCGCATCCAAGCCCTGCTCCCAGCGCGACCTGGTCATGGCCATGATCGCCGAACGCCTGCTCTATCCCTGCTCCAAGCTGGCCACCACACGCCTCTGGCACACCACCACCCTGGCCGAGGAACTGCACGTCGCCGAGGCCACCGAGGACGACCTGTACCAGGCCATGGACTGGCTGCTGGCACGCCAATCCCTCATCGAAAAGAAGCTCGCCGCGCGCCACCTGCACAATGGATCCCTGGTGCTCTACGACGTCAGCACCAGTTACTACGAAGGACACACTTGTCCCCTGGCCCGGTACGGCAAGGACCGCGACGGCAAGAACGGATTGCCGGTGATCGTCTACGGCCTGCTCACCGACGCCGAAGGCCGTCCGGTGGCGGTGGATGTTTACCCCGGCAACACCGGCGATCCCACCACGGTCCCCGATCAGGTCGAGAAATTGCGGCTGCGGTTCGGACTCTCCCGCGTGGTCCTGGTGGGCGACCGCGGCATGCTCACCGAACCCCAGATCGGCAAACTCAGACAGCATCCCGGACTGGGGTGGATCTCGGCGCTGCGCGGGCCGGCGATCCGCGAGCTGGTCGATGCCGGGAGCTTGCAGTTGTCCCTGTTCGACGAACAGAATCTGGCCGAGATCCGCTCGCCGGAGTATCCGGGCGAGCGCCTGGTGGCGTGCTTCAATCCGTTGCTGGCCGACGAGCGTCGCCGCAAGCGGCGGGATCTGGTCGAGGCCACCGAGAAAGACTTGGGCAAGATTGCCGCCGAGGTGAGCCGCCGCAAGCGGAAGCAACTTTCCGAGGCCGACATCGCAGTGAAGGCGGGCCGGGTGTTGAACCGATTCAAAGTCGGCAAACACTTCACCCTGACGATTGCCGATGGGGTGTTCGGTTGGACCCGGCGGGAAGACGGGATCCGGCGCGAGAGCGAACTGGATGGCGTCTACATCGTGCGCACCAGCGAGCCCCAGCGCCGGTGTTCGGCCGAAGACACGGTGCGCCGCTACAAGAGTCTGGCCCAGGTGGAACGGGCCTTCCGCAGTTTGAAGGGCCTGGACCTGCGCATTCGTCCCATCTATCACCGCACCGAAGACCATGTCCGGGCGCACATTCTCTTATGCATGCTGGCCTTCTATGTGGAGTGGCACATGCGGCAGGCGCTGGCGCCATTACTGTTTGAGGATGAGGAGCTGGCCCAGAACCGGACGCGCCGCGATCCGGTTGCGCCGGCCCAAGCTTCCGACTCAGCCAAGACCAAGAAAGCGGATCGTGTCACCCCCGACGGTTTCCCGGTCCACAGCTTCGACACTCTCTTGCGGGAACTGGCCACCCGTTGCCGCAACACCTGCCGGATTCCGTCCGATCCCAGCGGCACTACCTTCCAGCAACTGACCGAGGCCACCCCGCTGCAAGCGCGCGCCTTCCAACTCCTCGGTTTGTAGCCAGAAACGAAAACCCGCCCGCGACC
>CAZIRH010000633.1:0-1976 GCA_964541065.1 uncultured Solibacteraceae bacterium | reverse complement strand
GGCGTAGGGTGGGTGCAGCGAAGCGGAACCCACCAACCGCGTCCCGTTGCGGTTTGCCATAGGCGGGTGCTCCGTCACCCGCGTTGCCCCGGCAAGGGGCAAAGCCCCCCCCCTTTGCGAAGGGGGAAGCAGGCGGCCTCCCGTTGACTCTGGGTGGTGGGTTTCGTTGCACTTCACCCACCCTACGGGCTGAGCTTGTCGAAGGGCCGTTCATGGTTCGACAGGCTCACCACGAACGGCAACTCCGCATTCTATCCACGGATTATGGGCTGACCGCCGGGGGCCGACTCGAAGTGGGCAAGCTGGAGCCTGCCGATACATGATATGTTCCCATTTCTGCACTTGCCACAGGCATCCCGTGCAGGGCCGGCCCGCCCGTGCCTTTGACCGTCGGTGCTTCGAATGTTAGTATTCGACCAGCGCCAAGCCCGGTCTAGAGAGTGCGGATTCACTCACCTATGACGCCCCGTTGTCCCCGGCTGCACTACGGCTGGGTTGTGCTTGCCGTAGGGACGCTGGTTGTGTTCGGCTCGCTGGGCCTCGCGCGTTTCGGCTATACGATGGTTCTGCCCACTATGCAGTCGGGCTTGGGGCTGGACAACACGCAGACAGGCCTGCTCGCGACTGCCAACCTGGTTGGCTACTCAACCCTGGCCCTGCTGGGCGGGGCGGCGGCGGCCCGCTACGGGGCCCGGTCGGTGATAGCGGCAGGCCTGGCGGTGGCCGGCGGGGGCATGCTGCTTACCGGTCTGGCAGGCGGGTTCCCTGCCGCGGCATCCTATCGCGCCCTGACCGGCATCGGCAGCGGTGCAAGCAACGTGCCGGTTATGGCGCTGCTGGCATCGTGGTTCGCCACCAGGCGTCGAGGCCTGGCTGCGGGCATCGCCGTGGCGGGTTCGTCACTGGCGCTCATCTTCGTCGGCTGGCTCGTCCCGCACGTTCTGCCCGTCTATGGCGGGAGCGGGTGGCGCGTGAGCTGGTTCATCTTCGGCGGGGTGACCCTGCTGCTGGCGGTTGGCGCCTTCCTGCTGCTGCGCAACCGGCCGTCAGAACTTGGCCTGAAGCCGGTGGGCGCTGTTGACGCGGATTCCGTTCCCGACCCCCGGGGCGGAGGGCTCCAGTGGAGCCGTGTGTACCGGTCGGGCACCGTGTGGCACCTGGCGCTCGTGTATGTCGCCTTCGGGTTCTCCTACATCATCTACATGACCTTCTTCACCAAGCACCTGATTGCCGGAGGAGGATACACCCAGGAAGCAGCCGGCACGCTGTTCATGACCATGGGCTGGGTCAGCCTGGTGTGCGGGCTGCTCTGGGGCACAGTGTCCGACGTGATCGGCCGCAGGCGGGCCCTCATTATCGTGTATCTCATCCATGCGGCCTCCTTCAGTCTGTTCGCGTTGTGGCCTGCGCCGGCTGGCTTCACGCTTTCGGCGGTTCTATTCGGCCTGTCGGCCTGGAGCATCCCCGCGATCATGGCGGCGGCCTGCGGCGATGTGCTGGGCCCGAGGCTGGCTCCGGCGGCGCTGGGGCTTATCACGCTTTTCTTTGGCCTCGCGCAGGCCATTGCGCCCGCCATCGCCGGGGCTATGGCCGATGCCTACGGCTCTTTCGTCCCGGCCCTTCTTCTTGCCGCGGGCGTGGCCCTCCTGGGTGCCTTTGCCGCCTTCCTGCTTCGCCCTGCGCACACAGAAGGTCGAGGCGAACGACGTTGCTAGGCAGGAGCTGCTCACGTTGTAGGGCCATGTCGGCACCTTTGTCCGCGGCGAAGGTAAAGAGTGCAGGCCGTTTGCGGGGAGGTGGCAGGAGCAAAGGGAGAAAAGTGCGGGTGGAGAGAGGAGGGTAGGGGGACGGAGGTTACTATTGCTTGTCACTTTTGCTTGCATTATGTACCAGTTAGCCCATAATGGGTGGTGGAGGTGAGGTCAGGGTGAGAGAGGCTGGTCGCAAAAAGAAGGTCACCTTCTCCTTGAGTGGTG
>CAZIRH010000632.1:0-1977 GCA_964541065.1 uncultured Solibacteraceae bacterium | reverse complement strand
TGGATGCAGAACGCCGAACCGATCAGCATGTTCTGCGCCGATGAGACCGACGGCGAGTCGCTGCGCGCTTGCGAGCAGGTGACCCAGGCGCTGTACGCTTACGAGGTGGGCGGCACCGCGGTCGAACCACAGCTCGCCGAGGCCTGCGAGCCGAATGAGGACCTGTCGGTCTGGACGTGCAATCTGCGCGAGAACGTCAAGTTCTCCGACGGGTCCGACTTCGATGCCAATGACGTCGTGGCCACCTTCACCATGGGCCTGGACGCCAGCAGCCCGCTGCATGTCGGCAACACCAATGTCTGGGACTACTACGGCTACCTGTGGGGCTTGATGAACGTCCCTGCTGAGTAGCAGGCTCGACGTGGTCCCGAAAGCGTAACTGCAAGGTGCGGCGCGGGGTGGACCGAACAAGGGGCCACCCCGCGCCCTGCTTCTCCCGGCGGAAGACCTACGGATGATCAGCTATATCGCTCGCCGCTTGATCTACTCTGTTCCGGTCCTGGTGGGCATCCTGATCGTGGTCTTTCTGCTGGCGCGCCTGATCCCCGGGGATCCGTGCACGGCCATCCTGGGGGAGAAAGCCACGCCGGAGGCGTGTGCGCGCTACAACATCGAGCATGGGCTCGACAAACCGATCCACGTGCAGTTCCTGATCTACATGGGCAACGTGGTGCGCGGGGATTTCGGAAACTCGATCCGCTTCAGCCGGCCGGTGACCCAGGTGCTGGTGGAGCGCCTGCCGACGACGATCGAGCTTAGCACGGGCGCCCTGATCCTTGCCGTGCTTATCGGCATCCCGGCCGGCGTGCTGGCCGCGATGCGCCACAACTCGGCGACCGACGTTGCAACCATGGTCGGCGCCAACGTCGGCGTTTCGATGCCGGTCTTCTGGCTGGGCTTGATGCTGGCCTATGTCTTCGGCCTGCTGCTGAAAGATACGCCGCTCTGGCTGCCGCCATCCGGCCGTCTCTCGGCCGGCGTGACGTCGATTCCCTTCTATGAGGTGTACGGCTGGGCCACGGCCGAAGGCTCGTCGCTGCTCAAGGTGCTGGAGTTCTTCGGCAACTTCTATATCTTCAACTCGATCCTCACCGGCGACATGGAAGTGCTCTCCGACGCCGCCCGCCACCTCATCCTGCCGGCGGTCGCCCTGGCCACCATCCCGCTGGCGATCATCGCCCGCATGACGCGCTCGAGCTTGCTGGACGTGCTGGGACGGGAGTATGTGCGCGCAGCGAGAGCCAAGGGTGTGCCGCATCACACGGTGATCTCCAAACACGCCTTGCGCAATGCGCTACTGCCGGTGGTTACCATTATCGGCCTGTCCCTGGGCGGTCTGCTCGGCGGGGCGGTGCTCACCGAGACCATCTTCGGGTTATCGGGCGTGGGCCGGGCGGTGTACGAAGCCATCACCGCCCGCGACTATCCGATCATCCAAGCCTTCACGCTGGTCATTGCCGTGGGCTATGTCATTGTCAATCTGATTGTCGATGTGTCCTACACTTACCTCGATCCGCGGGTGCGGCTGGAGTAGGCGGGCATGACAGCTTCGAGCGATCTCCTCTCTCCCGCTCCGGGCGTGCTCGACGCTGAACGGATATCCGGCAAGCCGGCCAGCCTGTGGCGCACCACCATGCGGCGGCTGTTCCAGCGGCGGTCGGCGATTGTTGGCATGACAATCCTCGGGATGCTGGTCATGACCGCCACCTTCGCCCCGTGGATTGCCCCCTACGAGCCGGATCAGGTCCTGATCGGGCTCGAGGACGTCAAGCGACGCGATTCGCCCTGCATACACCTCTTGGGATGCCCGGCGGACCAGCCCCAGCACCTGATGGGAATCGACGGGAATGTGCGTGACCAGTTCAGCCGGGTGGTGTTCGGCTCGCGCTATTCGCTGGTGATTGGCTTTGTCACCGTGGGAATCGCCATCCTCGTCGGTACGCTATTGGGTGCGCTCGCCGGCTACTGGGGCGGCAT
>CAZIRH010000631.1:0-1979 GCA_964541065.1 uncultured Solibacteraceae bacterium | reverse complement strand
TGGAACAGCTTGCCCAGCCGCTCCTTCTTGCCCTTGGTGGCATTGATGACCTGGGCACCGGAGTCGACCTTGCCCGAGTACACCCGGACGTAGGTGAGCTTGCCGAAGAACGGATGCGTGGCCACCTTGAACGCCAGCGCCGAGAAGGGCTCGGTCACCGACGGCTTGCGGGTGAGCAGCTCACCTTCCTTGCCCGGTGCGTGCCCGGTCACCGACTCGACGTCCAGCGGCGAAGGCAGGTAGTCGATGACCGCGTCCAGCATGGGCTGCACGCCCTTGTTCTTGAACGCGCTGCCGCACAGCACGGGGTACGCCTCGGAGGTGACCGTCAGCTTGCGGATCGCGCCCTTGATCTCCTCAACCGTGAGCTCTTCACCGCCGAAATACTTCTCCAGCAGCGCCTCGTCCGTCTCGGCGACGGCCTCGAGCAGCCTGGTGCGGTACTCCGCGGCCTTCTCGGCCAGGTCAGCGGGAATGTCGATGACGTCGTACTTCTCGCCGAGCTTCGTCTCGCCGCGCCACACCTTGGCGTTCATCTCGACCAGGTCGATGATGCCCTCGAACTCGCTCTCCGAACCGATGGGCAGCTGAATGGGCAGCGCGTTGGCGCCGAGGCGCTCCTCGATGGTGCGCACGGTGAAGTAGAAATCCGCGCCGACCTTGTCCATCTTGTTGACGAAGCAGATCCGCGGCACGTCGTATTTGTCGGCCTGGCGCCAGACCTGCTCGGACTGCGGCTCGACGCCTTCCTTGCCGTCGAACACGGCAACGGCTCCATCGAGCACACGCAGGCTGCGCTCCACCTCGACGGTGAAGTCGACGTGGCCCGGGGTGTCGATCAGGTTGATCTGGTAGCCGTTCCAGAAGCAGGTGGTAGCCGCGGAGGTGATGGTGATCCCCCGCTCCTGCTCCTGCTCCATCCAGTCCATGGTGGCGGCACCGTCGTGCACCTCACCGATCTTGTAGCTGATACCGGTGTAATAGAGGATGCGCTCGGTCGTCGTCGTCTTGCCGGCATCGATGTGCGCCATGATGCCGATGTTGCGGACCTTGTTCAGGTCGGTCAGCACGTCCTGTGCCACGGCAGTCTTCCCACTCTTTCGCTAGTTCGGTTGCTGTTCAGTTGCGCCCGCCGGCCCGTGTCCGATGTCGCCGCAAGCGGCTCCGGGCCCGCCGGCTGCAATCACCAGCGGTAGTGCGCGAAGGCCCGGTTCGCCTCGGCCATCTTGTGGACATCCTCGCGCCGCTTGACGGCAGCACCCAGGCCATTGCTGGCATCGAGGAGCTCGTTGGCCAGCCGCTCGACCATGGTCTTCTCGCGGCGCTGCCGAGAGAAGCTGACCAGCCAGCGCAGGGCCAGCGTGGTCGATCGTTCGGGACGCACCTCGACGGGCACCTGGTAGGTGGCACCACCGACGCGGCGGCTGCGAACCTCCAGCGCGGGCTTGACGTTGTCGAGTGCGCGTTTGAGGGTGACGACCGGATCGGTACCGGTCTTCTCGCGGGCCTGTTCGAGCGCACCATAAACAATGCGTTCGGCCAGCGATTTCTTCCCCTCCATGAGGATCTTGTTCACCAACTGGGTGACGAGCTGCGATCCGTACACCGGGTCGTTGACCAGCGGACGCTTGGGTGCGGGTCCCTTGCGGGGCATCAGCTCTTCTCCTTCTTGGCGCCGTACTTGCTCCGGGCCTGTTTGCGGCTCTTGACACCCTGGGTGTCCAGCGAGCCACGGATGATCTTGTACCGCACACCCGGCAGGTCCTTCACGCGACCGCCGCGCACCAGGACCATCGAGTGCTCCTGCAGATTGTGGCCCTCGCCCGGGATGTAGGCGGTGACCTCCACCTGGCTGGTCAGCTTGACGCGCGCCACTTTCCGAAGCGCCGAGTTCGGCTTCTTCGGGGTGGTGGTGTACACGCGCGTGCACACGCCGCGGCGCTGCGGGCTGCCCTTGAGGGCCGCGGTCTTCACCTTGG
>CAZIRH010000630.1:0-1995 GCA_964541065.1 uncultured Solibacteraceae bacterium | reverse complement strand
GCCGTTGCGGGTCAGAGGGAGCGTGCGCGGGCAGGCGAACCGCTCGGGTCAGATACCGCAGGCGCCGCGGGGGCGGACGGCGTTCTCCTGACGGCGCCGACATAGCCACAGTCCGCCGAGCGCAGCCAGACCGGCGGTGAGCAGCGTCGCGCTGCCCGGCTCGTGTATGGGCGGCGGGATCGGCGGCTCTCCTTCGTGGGAGTGCACGAAGGGCAATGACGCCAGCAGCCAGGGAACGGCTCGGTGGCCGGCGACGGCCACGGCTGTCGGTGCGGCGATCACGGGGGCGATCACGGCGGCGAGCGGCGCTTGCTCCCCGGGCACCTCGAATGGGCGCGCCAAGGACACCTCGATCACCGGCACGATAGGCGCTTCCGCCACCAGCATACACTCCTGCGGCGAATGCAGCGGGGGCGGCGCTTCGGGCCGGCGGGCTGTGATCCGCGGCATGGGCAGCTCGGTGATCAGCGGATTGCCGCAGGCGTACTTGAGAACCGCCGTGCCGTTGCGCAGCCCAAACGCCTTGGCCCCCTGGTGGAAGTAGTCGCGGCTCCGGTAGATGCGCCCGTTGCTGTTCACCCCGTAAACCGTGCGCCAGCCGGAGGTCGGCATGGTCACAATCACCAGGTTCTTGCGCAGGTAGCTGACCAGCTCGGCTTGTGACAGGCGGAAATGTTTGGCGAGCCGCTGGCGCAGCACCGAGTCGCTCTCGATCTGCGCGATGGCCTCTTCCACCGTGTCGGCGCGCCAGCGGAAGAAGGAATCCGGCCCCGTGCGCTGGCGGGTGGGAGCAACCACAGTCGGCGCACCGACCGCAGTCGGCGCACCGACCGACGGCGCGCACCATACCGCCGTCACCGCAATCAGCGCTAGCCCTCTGACGAGTGCTCTCACTGGGACTTGCCCGCCTCCGGCGGGTGAACCTTTGGCCCCTCGATCTGCAAGGTAAGCCACGCCGGCGCGCCGAACCGCCCCTCGTCGTCGCCCGCGCGCACAGTCAAGATCAGTTCACCCGGGGCCTGCCCCTGCCCCTCGCCCGCCTGCGGCTCAAGCAGGATGTTGGTGGTCAGCGGCAGCCGGGGCGAAACGTATGTCACACGGCCTTCACGGCTGAGGGAGTAGAAGTACTCCTTGGCCGCGGGTCCGGCGGCGACGAAGAACAAAGTGGGCTGCGTGACCTTCGCCTGCGAAGTGGCGACCAGTCCCGCGTCCACTCCTGGGTCGCGGGAGCGAATGGTGCAGGCGAGCCGCTCTTCATCGCTCACCGGCGGGCCGGCCGCGCCCGCCCCCTGCTGCAACGCCGCCAGCAGCGGATCGTTCTTCGGCACCACCAGGAAGGTGGTAGTCGCGCTGTTCTCCCCGGCGTTCGGCGGCTTGGTAGCCGCCCACACCTCCACCATGTGGTAGCCGGGAACGATGCTGGCCGTGTCCACCTCGACCCGCCAAGCCTGCCCCGAGCTTGTCGAGGGGCGGTCGGCCAGCTTCTCGCTGTCGAGCCGCAGCACCAGCCTCGCCATCTCAGCGCCGCCGGTTGTCACCATGGGAGTGATGGTCAGCTTGTCGCCCTGCACAACTGGCATGTTCTGCGGCCAGTACGTGGGCGGCGCGCCCGGGCGGTGGAGACTGCGCAGGTCGCCCTGCGGCGTGCGTACCTCGAGCGCGATGGTGATCGCAGGCACGTAGCCGACCGCAGGCGGCGCACCGCCGTCGGCAGCGTCGGCGGACCGTACCGGCACCCCCGCCGCCAGGGACACCAATACAACCGGGATCACTAGCCAGCTAATCCGGTTTGACATGGGCTACCTATCCGCGTTTCTTCACCCCGAGGTGTCCCGCAAGATTCGTGCCAAGCCGGACTGTATGGCCCAACGGACGCCACTTCTTTTTTCGCCCATGTTTGCCCGCCAACCTTGCCGCGCCAATCGGGTAGGGGCGGGGCGGAGTTTACCGTGAGCAAAGCCGAAGGGTCCCCGGCCGCGGGCCGGTCGGGAGACC
>CAZIRH010000629.1:0-1995 GCA_964541065.1 uncultured Solibacteraceae bacterium | reverse complement strand
CATCATCGGCGTACCGTTCAAACGGCCATCGCGGATACTGCTTCGCCATCCACCGATCAAAGGCATAATGCAGGAACAAGTTGGCTAACAGGGGGCCGATGACGGCCTGAACGCAAAAGATAACTTCCAGTTTGACCGGGCAGTTCGGTATCGGCAGGAGGGCAAAAGAAGATGATGAAGCCCTTGACTTGTGGCATAAACAGACGTACTATTATGACAGATGGCCCGCGCCAGCGAGGTCCGGAAAGCCGAGCGGCTCAATCTGGCTCGAACCCTGCTGCGCGAACACGAATGCCTGCTCGAGGCCGCCGAGCACCTCGCCCGGGACTGCTCCATCTCCAGGCGCCAGGCCTATCGCTATCTCGAGCAGGCACAGCAGCTCAAACGTCCGGTCCCGGTCGGCGATGCCAAATTGTCTTTCACGGTGAAGCTCTCCCGCAGCCTGGTGGAGAGACTGCGCGCCTGCGCTGTTTCCACCGGATTGACCTTGAGCGAGATCGTCAGCCGAGCCTTGCTGGCCCGGCTGCATCGCGGGGCAGGACGTGGCTGACCGGCCGCCGGGCCGGCAACGGGGGCTGCGGCTGGAATATCAATTTGATCGGTTGTTGGCGGAGAAGCTGGCACACGCTTATGAACTGCTCATGCCCGGCCAGGTCCGGCCCACCGCCCGAGCCGGTGCCGGTCATCCCGCCGGCGAACAGGAGCTTCTGAATGATGAAATCGGCGGCCATCTACGCGCGTGTGTCCTCAGATCGCCAGAAGGAGAACCACACGATCTCCAGCCAACTGGCGGCCCTGGTGGAGTATGCCGACAGCCATGGATACCTGGTTCCGCCCGAGTGGCGCTTCCAGGATGAAGGCTACAGCGGCGCCACTCTGCTGCGGCCCGGCCTGGAAGCTTTACGAGATCTGGCGGCGGCAGGACACCTCGAAGCGGCCCTCGTCCACTCGCCCGGCCGCCTGCGCCGCAAGTATGCCTGCCAGGTCCTGTTGGCCGAGGAGTTGTCCCGCTGCGGCGTGGAACTGGTCTTCTTGAAGGCGCCTTCCGGGGCGACGCCGGAAGACCAACTGCTGGTGCAGTTCCAGGGAATGATCGCCGAATACGAGCGCGCGCAGATTGCCGAGAGGTCTCGCCGCGGCAAGCGCCACCGCGCGCAGCAGGGATCGATCAACGTGTTGTCGGGCGCCCCGTATGGCTACCGCTACGTGAAGAAGAGCGACACCTCGGCGGCATACTACGAAGTCCTCGAGTCCGAAGCCGTCGTCGTGCGCCGGGTGCATGAGGCGTACACGCGGCCAGGTCTCAGCATCAACGCGATTGCCCGCCTGCTCAACCAACGTCAGATTCCGACCAGGACAGAGACGACGCGTTGGGAACGATCGACGGTCTGGGGCCTGCTGCGCAACCCGGCGTACCAGGGGCGGGCGTGCTATGGCAAGACCGAGCTCCGTCCACGCCAGCGAATCACGCGACCGCTGCGGCAGCCAAACGGCCTTGCCAGCCGCCACAGCGCCAGCCACGAACGGCCGCACCAGGACCGGATCGAGATCGCCGTTCCCGCTTTAATCAGCCAAGAGATGTTCGCGCTGGCCCAGGAGCCGTTGGAGCAAAACAAGCTTCATTCGCCCCGGCGCACGATTGAGCCGTCCTTGTTACAGGGGATGCTGGTTTGTGAGCGCTGCGGCTACGGGCTCTATCGCACCTCGACGCAAACCTCGGTACGCAGGCTCTATTACTACCGCGGCACTGGTTCTGACGCGTATCGTCACCGCAAGGGCGCAGTCTGCGAAAACCCGCCAGTTCGTCAGCACCAGCTCGATCGAGTCGTCTGGACCGAAGTCGTGCGGCTGTTGGAAGATCCCAGGATCATTCAGGAGGAGTTGAACCGCCGGCTGGAAGCGGCCAGGAATGTCGATCCGCTGAAGCAGCGGCAGGAGCAGAAGGCCTGGTGAGTCTGGACCAACTGCGCTGCCGAATGCCAGAGCTTCGCAGGC
>CAZIRH010000628.1:0-2022 GCA_964541065.1 uncultured Solibacteraceae bacterium | reverse complement strand
CGTGATGGAGAGATCGCGGATCCACGCCTGGAGGCTCGAGCAGAATATCGGCGACGCCGGCGCGGGCGGCCTCGACGGCGGCGGCGGCGAGCCCCGCCAAGTCATTTCCCGAAACCACCAGCGGGATGGCGAGCCGCGCCGCCAAGCTCGCGTAGGCACTCGGACTCGCCCCGGCGGGCGGCGCCAGCAGCGGGCGCTCTGCTTTGATCCTCTCCGTCATGGCAGCCGCGCCCTCGGGCGTTGCGGCCAGCACGGCCACCGGGAGACCGCGTTCCGCGGCCGCGGCGACGGCCCCCGGCGCACCGGGCGACTCCGGGATGGCCACGCCGTCTACCTGAAACCACTCTCCCGCCCGTTCGAGGCACAGCCCGCGCCAGGCGTCCAGCGTGGCATCGCGCTCGCTCGCCGACAACCCTTTCGGATCCAGCCAGCGGAAGAACCCGGGGCGTCGCACGAAGGTTTTCTCATGCCGGAAGAAGACCGTTTCCTCACCCACGGTGATCGCGCGCTCCCCGCGTCCGATGGTGACGCCACGGATGGGAGGCGCGGAGGCCGCGCCCAGGGCGGCCCGAGCCTCTGGGGAAGCATCGGGACACTTCTCCAGCGATTCCCTCCCCGCGGCCAGCTTCATCGCGAATGCCAGGCAGGTGGGGTACCCGCACTTGCGGCAGTTGGTATTGGGGAGGAGCTTGAATATCTGAAGGCCAGTTAACGGCATGCGCCACCTCCGCCGCCGAACCAGGAGTCCAGTAGCCGGCGCAGGCGGGCCAGCGCCTCGGGATGCCGCAGAACGAGGACCTCGGCGCCGGCCTCGATCAGCGGCAGCGCGGTGGCGACCTCCCAGTAGGTTCCGCGCCGGTCGCCCGGCAGTTTCGCCTCCTTCGCCTTCCAGGCCTCCTCTCCCACCAGGCAGATCACGGGAGCGTTCAGCATCGTCTCCCCGCCCAGGGCCGCCAGCCGGATCCTCTCCATGACGGAATAGGTGTACTCCAGGCCGTAGCCGAGCCCGCCGGTGAGCGGGTCGATCAGCACGCGATTCAAGTCCACATTCGCATCCGCCAGCAGGATGTTGAGTTGCTTCGCGATGTTCATGTCGATGGGGCTCTCCGCCACCAGCACATGGCCGTAAGCCACGGCCGCGGCGGCCAGGGTCCGGTATTCCTCCTGGCAAGCCGAGTGCAGCACCAGGCCCTCTCCCTGGCAGGCTTCCGCGACCCGGCTCAGCACGTCGTTCTGCTTCGGACTGGCGCCCGGTCCCTTGACGATCAGCGGAACCGCAACGCTCTCGAGCACCGCGCGGGCGTCGGCCGCGGCCGCTTCCGGCGAGCGATTCCCCCGATCGGGGTGGGTTCCCGCGAGGTGGAGCATCACCAGATCGGCGCCGTACTCTTCCACGGCGCGCCGCGCGGCCGCCGCGGGCCGGCCCAGCACTCCTTCCCAGGGCTGCCGTACGGCGTCGGGCCAGCGAGGCGGGTCCACATCGGTGATTTCCAGCGCCAGAGCAGGACGGTGCGGGAAGTGGCCTTCGAACCTGTGGAGCGGCAGGCCGTTGCCGCCGCCGACCGTCAGCGTTTGCCGGCTTCCCGAACCGAGGGTCACCGCGCGGATCGCGCCGGCCCATTTCTTCGGCTTCAGATCCAGACTCATGCGGGTGTTCCCTCAGATCATCTCGCCCATCGCCAGCGCGGGGTGTTCGACCGCCGCCAGATGCTCGATGAGCGGCTCCAGCTCGGTGCACACGGTCTCGTCGGCGATCTTGTCGCAGAGGTCCGGTTTCCCGATCTCCTCACACCGCTGCCGAAGCTTCTCTCCGAGCCTTTGCTTGATCCGAGTGGTCGTCCACACCAGCCGCGCCAGCCCTCCATCCGCGCTGATGAACTTCTTCGACAAGATGTAGAGCGTGCCGATGCCGCTGAAGCCCGGCGTCTGCTGCCCGCCTCCCACCATCTCGGCTAACGAGGAGAAAGTCATTCCGACCGGAGTCTCTCCGGAGTACTCCCGATCAACCACCATGACGCCGCC
>CAZIRH010000627.1:0-2061 GCA_964541065.1 uncultured Solibacteraceae bacterium | reverse complement strand
CGGGCGGCCCTGGGAGCCGGGCGCGGGCGCCTGATGCGGCAGCTCCTGCTCGAAAGCGTTTGGCTGTCGTTGCTGGCCGGAGGCGTGGGCTTGACGCTCACCCCGGCGCTGGCGCGCCTGCTGCTGGCGCTGGGTCCCAGGGATGCGGCCCTGCCGGAGCGGGTCGAGATCAACCTCCCCGTGCTCGGCTTTGCCCTCGCCATCACGCTGCTGACCATCGCGCTGTGCGGCTTGCTTCCGGCGCTCCGGACGTCGCGGGCCAACCCGAGCGAATCTCTCAAGGAAGGCGGGCGACACCCGGGCGCCGGGCCTGGCAGGCAGCGCCTCCTCGGTGCTCTGGTCGTCGCGGAGGTGGCGGTGGCGCTGGTGCTGCTGGCCGGCGCGGGAGTCATGCTGCGCAGCTTTGTGCGGCTGCGCGGCGTGGATCCGGGTTTCCGGGCGGATCACGTGCTGACCGCAAAACTCACCCTGCCGCAACCTAAGTACGCCGAGGCGCGGCAGAAGGCGGCCTTCCACCAGAGTTTGTTGGAGCGGATCGGCGCCCTGCCGGGCATCGAGGGCGTGGCGGCCACGAATCATCTGCCGCTGGTCTCCGATTTCGGCCGGGCGTTCACCATCGGCGGGCGTCCGATGCCGCCGCCGGGCGAGTGGCCCGCGGCACGCTTTCGGTCGGTGACCCCGGAGTACTTCCGCGTCATGGGCATTCCCGTGCTGGCCGGCCGCGTCTTCACCGGGCAGGATAACGACCAGGCCCCCGGTGCCGCCATCGTCAACCAGACCCTGGCGCGCCAGCATTTCCCCGGGACGGACCCCCTCGGCCAGCAGGTAAACCTGGGGCGGCCGGAGAACCGCAAGGGCTGGCGCACCATCGTCGGGGTGGTGGGCGACGTGCGGCACGACCGGCTCGACACGGAGATCCGGCCGGAAGTATACGCACCCTACTACCAGATGCCGGAGGCTGCCACGACCCTGGTGGTGCGCGTGGTGGGCGAGCCCGCCGCATTGGCCCCGGCGGTGCGCGCCGCGTTGCGCGCCGTCGATGCGGACCAGCCGCTGGGCGAGGTGCGCACCATGGAGCGGGTCGTGGCGGAGTCGGAGGGCATGGGTCCGCGCCGCACCGTGCTGCTGTTGCTGGGCGCATTTGCCGCGCTGGCGCTGGCTCTGGCCGTAGTGGGGATCTACGGGGTCATCTCCTATTCGGTGGTGCAGCGCACGCACGAAATCGGGGTGCGCATGGCCCTGGGCGCACAGAGCGGCCACGTGCGCGGGGCGGTCGTCCGGCAAGCCCTGACGCTGGTGCTGGCGGGCGTGGGGGTGGGAGCGCTGGCGGCGCTGGCGCTCACGCGGCTGCTCTCCAAGCTGCTGTACGGGGTCAGCGCGGCCGATCCGCTGACCTTCGCGGTGGTGGCGCTGCTGGTGGTGGGGGTGTCCCTGCTGGCCAGCTACCTGCCTGCCCGGGCCGCCACCCGCGTGGATCCCATGGCGGCGCTGCGAGTGGTCTGAGCCTCAGGGGGTGTGAAAAAACCGGCGGACAGGCGAAACCGCCTGTCCCGCGGGCGGAGGCCGCTCAAAAAAAGTTGCTGGCCGGCAGAAGAAACATTACGCCCGGGATTGACTGGTGTTTCGCCTGGCCTTAGCATGTGGGCGAGGTCTAAACAGATGGCCAAGAGAATCCGCCACATGGGCATGACGCTGACGAAAGAGGAACACGACACTTGGCACAGGAAGGCCCCCGAGCTCGCGCCCGAGCAGCACGACGCACTCATGAAGAAGCTCGGCATCAGTCCGGAACAGGATGCGGAGTGGCACCGCACGCATAAAACGCTGCGCGAGGAGCGAACTACGGGGAGAAAGAGCGTCAACCCATTCGCCGTCGGTGGCGCTTTCCTCGGCTGGTGCGTGAAGCAGGGCTGGCTGGTTCAGGAAGGCAAGCAGTACTTCCCGACCAAGGAGGGCGTGCGCGAGCTGCGTGAGCGGTTTGACATCAAGGTCTGAGCGAGACACCGCGGCCAGAGCGGTGGGGCGGCTTGTGCGGGTCGCAGCACAGCGCGGCGTAGCCGC
>CAZIRH010000626.1:0-2084 GCA_964541065.1 uncultured Solibacteraceae bacterium | reverse complement strand
GCCAGGGCATGAAATAAGGCCCTCCCAACCCCTTCACCGCGGCGATCCGCTCGCCGCGTCGCAGGCCCAGCCTGCTCAATTCCTCGGCCACCTTCAGGTGCGTGTGACCGGAGTGAAGGTCGCCCGCGGCCACGGTCCTGGCAGTGTGCGCGAGCGCATCGGCGAAGGAGGGCGCCAAACGAGGGATCAGGCTGAGGCCGGCAACAGCCATCACCAGCAGTCTGGCGCGGCTGGCCCGGCCGGAGCGCGGGTCAAGAGGCGGCCCGTACAGTGTCAGGAAGAACAGAACGTAGAACGGGTTCACGTAGCGGGGCTCGACGTGAACCAGAGCAAACATAGCGAAGGCCGCCGCGGGCCACAGCACCATCCAGGGCCGGCGGGCTATCCGGGCAAACAACTCGCGTCGGAAGCTCCCGGCCAGCAGCAGCACGATCAGGCCGGCAGTAAGCCCGTTGTCGGTCACTAGCATCCGCGCATACGCTCTCAGACTCTCCTCTAGCGTCACGAGTTGCCGGCGCAGGCTGAAGGTGGTCTTCAAGCCCTCGTGCCAGTAGGTCGGGTCGTACCAGAGTGGATAGGTTGCGAGGATGGGGCCGGTGAATTCACGCACCAGAGGTTCCGTTGAGATCACCCGGGGGCCGTGCAGCGGAGCGCCGGTGCCTGCCGGTCCGCCTGTCCAGCCGGCAAAGCGCGTAACCCCGGTGACGTGCCAGGCGTAGTTCAGTCGCCAGGAATCGCCGAAAGTCAAGTGCCCGCGGGTTTTCGCCAGAGCAATCAGCAGCGGTGAGGCCACCGCCAGGCAGCAGGCCGTGGCCACGGCGACACCGCAGAGCCTCCTGCGGTGGCCGCGAGCGCACAACGCCAGCAGAACCAGGAGGGCTATGGACAGCGGGAACATGGGGGATTTCGCCAGGTAGCCGAGGCCCAGAACGGTGCCCAGGAGGACCCACCAGTACATGGACGCGGCAGAATCCTCCATCCGGATCACCACGGCGGCTGCCAGGTACACCAGGGCGGTTATGCACAGGTCGGCTCCAATGTGCTGGATGACCACGCTTCCTCCCGCACCGGCAACTACCAGAGTGTGAGCGAAGGTCATCCAGATCTTGTGGGCCAAGCTCAGACGGGGCTGGTCGGCTGCCTCGGGTACCTCGCTGCGCAACCAGGCGCGCAGAAAGACGCTGAAGCAGAGGATCATCGCCACGAACTCCAGCCAACCGACCAAGTGAGCCACAGCGAACTCCCAACTCTGGGACGGGTGTAGCAACCACGTGGCCAGGGCCAGCAGAACCGGATGCAGCCAGCTCCACTGGCTGCTGACGGCGGGCGTGTTCCCGGAACCGAGGTGTGCGTCGGCAAGATCGAGGTAGCTGGTGCCGTCGGGGTTCATATGGTCGCGGTTGTCCCAGGCAAAAACGGCGGCGATCAGGATGGCAGCCAGGGACAGCCCGAGCATCCAGCGGTTTGCGGACGCGATCCGCATGGCCAAATCACCGCACCCCGCCGGCCACGCTCACTACGTAGTACGGCGTGGCGCACGCCGGGGGAGCATGGAACCAGCCGGCGCCCTCGGCGGTGAGCACTTCAGAATAGTACATCAGATCCCACCATCCACGTGGTTACCTGCCCGGCGGCAGACGGCTTTCCCGGCCCCGCGGTGGCGCCGCGGCGGGCGGGGGCGAGCATGGCCAGCACCGCGGGGACAAATCAGCTCGGTTGACCCGCTCCAGCTCGGGCCGCGCGGCACAGCCCGCCGGACAAGGAACCGCCTGGGCTACTCCACGGCGACGGTGACCGTGTTGGAAGCCACGCCACCGATGGTCAGCACGACCAGGACGCCGCCGCCTGCCGGGGCGTTCGGCGGCACCTGCACGTCGACCTGATAGAGTCCCACAAAACCCGGGGCCAAGCCGGAGAAAATGACGGCCGTTGGTACCCCCCCGATAGTCAGCGACGGAGTCATGGTCGTCGTCGAGAGGGGGCTACTCGGAGAAGCTGCGCCGCTGGCCGGCCGATTCGTTACCGGCCCCAGCCCGGTGCAATATATCGACAGATACTCCCCGCGCTTGACCGGTCTTGCCACG
>CAZIRH010000625.1:0-2114 GCA_964541065.1 uncultured Solibacteraceae bacterium | reverse complement strand
GCTCGTGGTAGGTCCGGCGCTTGCCTCCCTCCACACCGGGCTGGTCAAAAGCGTCGATGTCCATCAGCTCGCCCATGAAGGCCGTCTGGAACTCCATGAGCTGGAGGAAAGCGCCGAGGTGCTCCTCGTCCAGGCGGTCGAGGGTGAACGTGCAATTGGGCAGCCCGGCCTCGACCAGGGCGGCCTCCGTCGAGCGCCGCTCCACATCCAGCAACTGGGCCAGGCTCTTGCCCGCCAGGTAGTCGAACGCCTCCAGGCCCATGCGGGTGTTCGGAATGGGGCCGGGATCGGGGAAGTGGCGGACCGCCCAGAAGGTGATGACCTTGTCCTTGGGCCCCTCGATGTAGAGCTGAAGCTGGGAGTGTTGGTCGGTGACGCCGAGCGCGGCGACCGGTGTCTGGCCGGCATGCACGGTCTGGCCGGCGCGGTTGGTCTGCTTGCCGAGCGACTCGGCCCAAAGCTGCCGGAACCAGAAGGCCAAGCCCCAGAGGCGGTTCGAGTAGGGGAAGACCACTTGGATCGACTTCTTCCGGCGCTCGAGGAGCAGCCAGTGGAGGAGCGCCGCGCGCAGGGCCGGGTTGCGGACCGCATCGCGCTCCCAGCAAAGGCGGGTCATCGCCGCCGCGCCCTCCAGCAGCCTGGTGATGTCGATGCCGAGCAAGGCGGCCGGAACCAGACCCACGGCACAGAGGACGCTGAAGCGTCCCCCGACATCCCCGGGGATCGAGAAGAGGCGGTAGCCCTCGCGGTCCGGCGCGGAGAGCACCGCCAGATCCCCCTGGCAGGGCGTGGTGATGGCAGCCACCCTGCTGCCAGCCTCCCTCCCCAGCCACGCCCGCACGATGAGAAACGCGGCCAGGGTTTCGGCGGTGGTGCCCGCCTTGGTGATCACCAGCACGACGGTCCGGCCAGGATCCATGGCCTCCAGCGCGGCGCCAACGAAGGAGGGATCGACGTTATCGAGCACGATGAGCCGCGGATGCTCGGCGGAAGCTGGCTTCTGGACCGGGTGCGGCCCGCGCAGAGCGCAGTCCAGGGCCCAGGCGCCCAAAGCGCTGCCGCCGATGCCAAGCAAGCAGACCGTATCGTACGAGCCGCGCAGCCTGGCGGCGTAGCCGGCGATGTCGCCGGCGCTCTCGAACGGCAGCCGGGGAAAACCGGCTTTGCGGCCCGCCTCGAAAACGCTGCGAAAACCCGCCACGGCGGCCTCCGCCCGCGCGTACTCCCGCTCGATCTCGGCAGGGGTGAGGCCGCCCGCCTCGCCCACTACCGCCGCCATCAGGTTGGTTTCGTCAAAGTGGATGTTGAAGGCCATAGACCCTGCGAGCAGCCCCCTCATGCCCATTGGAGCACACTGAGCGGCTGTGAAGGAATGGCGCGGACCACTCCCTGACGGTCGTGGCTCGGCAGCAATTCGCGGTGTTCGCAAGGGCTTGCCGAGCCGCGAGCGTCAGCGAGCGGTGGAGTGCGCCAAGCCTTCACAGCCTGTGGGGCGGACAGCGCGGCCTACTGGCGGTCGCGCCGCCCCTCGCGCACGGTGGGGAAGGTCTTCGAGATGTGGTCGTGCCAGGTGAGTTTTTCCTCGTCTACCAGGGCCCAGAGCAGGCCCAGGCCCGCCGCCAGCACGCTGACGCAGGCCGCCACCAGGCGGGCGGCCCGCTGGCGGGGTTCCGGCTGGTAGCCGTCGAAGTTGAGCAGGCGCAGGCCGAAATAGCGCATGCCGGCGGACTCGCGTCCCAGCACGCACCAGTAGATGCGGTAGAACAACACCAGCGTCACCGCCACCGCGCCCCAGGCCGGCGCAGCCCGGGAGGCAGGGCCGATGCGGCCGCCCATCACGTAGAAGGTCAGCAGGAAGCAGCCCAGCCCAGCCATCACGATCAGGCTATCCGCCACCGCCGCGGCGCAGCGCATGCCGGCCGGCGCCACCTGCGCTTCGCGCCAGGCGGCTGTCGGACGAGGCGCGGCCGGCGGAGGGAACGGCAGTCTCGGCTGGTCCAGGGGAGTCCGCGGGCGGGGCGTTCCGGGACGCGGCGGCGTCCGCGGAGCCGCCGGAGGCCGGTCCTCCCGATCACGGGCCTGAGGTTGCGGCGCTGAGCGGCCCGGGGCTATGG
>CAZIRH010000624.1:0-2120 GCA_964541065.1 uncultured Solibacteraceae bacterium | reverse complement strand
GCGTGGTTCTGCCCCGAGCGCCGCGACGGCGGCCTCATCGTGCGCGACCGCTCCGGCCTCGTCATCGGGCGGATGCCCGAGGGCGCGCTGTACATCCATCAGTGCCACTGGCCGCTCGCCGGTCCGGACGGCCTGGACAACTACGAGCCGCTGCCCGAGAAGATGGGTCTGGTCACCTGGGCCGCCCTGCCCACGCCGCCGTTCGACGCGGAGCTCACCGACGCGCGCCTCGAAGAGATCGCGCGCGTGGCGCGCCACCTTTCGGAGACCACCGACTACGCCATCTCGCTCTCGGTCGGCTGCAATCTCTTCGAGTGGAGCCAGTTCCTCTTCGGCATGGAGAACCTGTATCTCTACCTGGGCGCCGAGAAGCGCAAGCTGGCGCGGTTCCTGGACCGGCTGACCGAGCTCCACCTCGAGAAGCTGAGCCGGCTCCTGCCGAAGATCCGCGGCGCGGTGCAGATCCTGGTGGTCGGCGACGACCTGGGCATGCAGAGCGGCCCCCAGATCTCGCGCGAGATGTACCGCGAGTTCTTCCTGCCGCGGCATCAGCGCATCTACCGGTACGCCCGCGAGTTGAGCGGCGCGCACATCTTCCTGCACTCCTGCGGCGGCCTCTACCAGTTGATCCCCGACCTGATCGAGGCGGGCGTCGAGATCCTCAATCCGGTGCAGACCAGCGCGCGTCACATGGAGCCGGAGCGGCTCAAACGCGAGTTCGGCCGCTACCTCACTTTCTGGGGCGGCGGCTGCGACACGCAGCGCGTGCTCTGCCACGGAACGCCGGAGGAAGTCCGTGACGACGTGCGCCGGCGCATCGAGATCTTCGCGCCGGGCGGCGGCTTCGTCTGGGCCCAGGTCCATAACATCCTGGCCGACGTGCCCCCCGAGAACGTCGAGGCCATGCTCGAAACGGCCGGCGAGTTCGGGTCCTACTGAGGCTCCTGAAACATCGAAATCCCCGCGATGCCCGCGGCGCCCGCGGCCACGCACGCGGCGGCGTTCTGCTCGTTGACTCCCCCCAGCGCCAGCACCGGCATTCGCCCGCCCTGGCAGGCCTCGCGCAGCCGCTCCAGCCCCAGCGGCTCGCCGTGGGGAAACGGGGGAAACGGGGACAGGCTACCCTGTCCCCCGGTGGACAGGGCTGCCTGTCCCCGTTTTCCGAAGACCGGGCCGAAGACGGCGAAATCCGCGCCCTCGCGCTCGGCGGCGCGGGCTTCCTCGACCGAGTGGCAGGAGACGCCGATCAGGAAGCCCGGCGGCACGATGGTCCGCAGACGGGCCGGCGCGATCGAATCTGCCGGAAGATGCACCCCGTGCGCGCCGCAGGCCAGCGCCACGTCGGCGCGGCTGTTGACCAGGATCTTCGTGCCGCGCGGGCTCCCGAGAGCCAGCACGCGGCGCACCAGTTCGAGTAGCTCGCGCGCGGGCAAATCCTTCTCGCGGATCTGGATCAGCTCGACGCCGGCGGCGAGATGGCGCTCGATCACTGCCAGTAGCGACTCGACGCCCCCCAGCGGCTGGCGGTCGGTGATGTAGCAGCGGGTCACAGCACCTTGAGCGCCTGCGGCGGGAACTCCACCAGCCACTCCCGGTTGTGCTTCTGCCGTTGGAACTCGGCGTGGGAGAGCTCCACCACCACGTCCCCGGCGAAGTGCAGGCGCACGGAGTGCGGCAGCTCGACCACCCGCAGCAACTGCGCCGGAACCTGGTTGGGGCCGGGCCGGGTCTCCCGCGGCGAGACCGTAAGCTGGTCCGGCCGCACGCACAGCCACACGCGATCGCCGCGCAGCTTGCCGGGGAAGTACGGTCCGATCAGCGTGTGCTCCCCGAGCCGCAGGCGGCTGGAATGGCGCTGGGGGTCGAGTTCCGCGATCTCCGCCTGCCACACGTTGAACATCCCCAGCAGGCGCGCCACTTCCAGGCTGGCGGGCCGCTCGGCCAGGCTGCGAGGCGGGCCGCTTTGCAGGATGCGCCCCTCGTGCAGCAGCAGCACGGCGTCGGCGAGCTCGAAGCACTCCTCCAGGCACCGCGTGGCGACCAGCAGCGGAACCTGGGACTCGGCGCGGAGCTGCCGCAGGATCGCCTGCAGTTCGGCCCGCAGCGGGGCCTCCAGCCCG
>CAZIRH010000623.1:0-2123 GCA_964541065.1 uncultured Solibacteraceae bacterium | reverse complement strand
GGCATGATCCGCCACCAACTGGAGAACCGGGAGCGGCACTTTCTGGAGTTGGCCCGGCGCGCCATCTTTTCGAACCCCGCCAACCCCTACTACCAGTTGTTTGAACTGGCCGGGTGCAGCTTCGACGACCTGGCCGCAGGCCTCCGCCGCGACGGTCTCGAAGCCACCCTGGGCGCGCTGCACCGGCAAGGGGTCTACCTCCTGCACGACGAGTTCAAGGGCAAGAAGCCTATTGTGCGCTCGAACCGGGAGATCGCCGCGACCCCGAGCAGTTTCCGCAACCCGCTGGTCAAGGAAGGGATGGAGAGTTCTAGTGGCGGCAGCCGGAGCAGCGGCACCAGGGTACGCAAGAGCGTTGCGCAGCGGATGCACGAGGAAAGGTACGCCATCTTGAGCGGGCGCGAGTTCGCGTTCGCTGCCCTGCGCCATGTCCAGCTCTTTCCGATTCTCCCTGCCCCGGAAGGTATCTTCGTGGGCGTCAGGAACTCGCGGCTGGGATGCCCGGCGGAGAAGTGGTTTTCCACTTGCGCCAAGTCTCCCGATTCGACGCACTACCAGGTGGCCACGCACTGCTGGGTGCGCTTGGCGCGGCTGTTCGGAGGGCAGGTTCCCTTCCCCACCTACCTGCCCCCGGACGACTTCTCCCCGGTGGCCGCCTGGATTGCAGGACGCAGAGAACAGAGGCTGGCGTGCGCCGTCCACAGCTACACCAGCCCGGTCGTGCGCGTGGCGGCAGCGGCAATCGAGAAGGGCCTGGACATCCGCGGCACGCTCTTTCTGGTGGCGGGCGAGACTCTCACTGACGCCAAACGGCGGGTGGTTGAAAGCACTGGCGCCGAGGTATTCCCCGGCTACGTCATCAGTGAGATCGGGCCCATTGGGTATGCCTGCCGTCAGATGACCGCCGGCAACTGCGCGCACGTGTTCCAGGACTCGGTCGCGGTCATCAACCGTCGCCGTGTGGCGCCGCTGTCCAACACGGAGGTGAACACGCTGCTGTTCACCACGCTGCTTCCCTTTGCGGGCCTGGTGCTCATCAACGTCGATATGGACGACGCCGGCGTGCTGGCCCCCGCCACCTGCGATTGCACTTTCAGCCGCATGGGCTTCACTACCCAAATCCGCGACATCTTCAGCTACGGCAAGCTCACCGGGCACGGCGTGACTCTGGTGGGCACCGACGTTCTGCGCATCCTCGAGACCGTCCTGCCGGCGCGCTTCGGCGGCGGCCCTACCGACTACCAACTGGTCGAGCAGGACGCGGCCAACCAAGCCCGGGTGATTCTGCGCGTCAGCCGCCGCCTCCCGCTGTCTTCTCTGGCGGCCGTGCGCGAGTGTTTTGTCCAGGAATTGCGCCAGCTTCATGGCGGGGCCGTGGCATCGCGCATGTGGCGCACGGCAGAGGCCCTCGAGGTGGTTCACGACGATCCCGTCACCACCCCCGCGGGCAAGGTGTTGCCCCTGCACTTGCTGGGATCAGGTGCGAGGATCTCCGATGCGTCGTAGACGATTCCTTCCCGGCCGCCTGGGCACCGCCGGCCGTATCACCGAAACCAGCACCACCTCCCGGCAGGTGCAGTTGGCACTGAAATGGGTCTTCTAGGGAAACTCGGCTACTACACCCGGATGGCCTCCGGGCTCTACGCGTGGCTGCGCACTCGCCCCTACCCCGACGGCGTGATCCGCCGGCAGATGGACCACCGGGAGGAGAACTTCCTGGAGCTGGCGCGGCGCGTGGTCTTCGCCAACCCGGCCAATCCCTACTTCGAGATGTTTCGGCTGGCCGGGTGCGGCTACCAGGACCTCGCGGAGGCGGTACGCCGCAACGGGCTGGAGCCCACCCTGGCCGCGCTGCACCGGCAAGGGGTGTGGCTCGCGCACGACGAGTTCAAAGGTAAGCAGCCCATCCGGCGCTCGAACCGTGAGATTGCGGCCTGTCCTGACAGTCTTCGCAACCCCCTTGTCAAGGCCGGGATGGAGGCTCCCAGCGGCGGCAGCCGCAGCGCCGGGACACAGACGCCGAAAAGCACCCTGCACCGGCTCCACACGGAAGCCTACACAGCCTTGACCATCCGGGAGTTCGGACTGGCCGGCATGCGCCGCATTCAGCTCAAGCCGATTCT
>CAZIRH010000622.1:0-2142 GCA_964541065.1 uncultured Solibacteraceae bacterium | reverse complement strand
GACCTGGCGCAGCTTCCGGCGGACGACCCGCTGGTTTACGACGCCCTCCGGAGGGCCGACACCGTCGGCGTGTTCCAGGTGGAGAGCCGCGCGCAGATGGCCACGCTGCCGCGCCTGCGCCCCGGCAAGTTCTACGACCTGGTGGTGCAGGTGGGCATCATCCGCCCCGGGCCTATCGTGGGCAAGATGGTCCACCCTTACATCCGGCGGCGGCAGGGGCGCGAGCCGCCCGAGTGCCTGCATCCTTCGCTCGAACCGGTGCTGCGGCGGACGCTCGGCGTGCCCATCTTCCAGGAACAGTTGCTGCGCATGGCCATGATCGCCGCGGGCTTCACCGGCGGCGAGGCCGAGGAGCTGCGCCGCGCCCTCACCCACAAGCGCTCCGAAGCGCGCATGAAGGAGATGGAGGTGCGGCTCCGCGCCGGCATGGAACGCAACGGTATCATCGGCCCGGCCCAAGACTCGATAGCGCAGTCGATCACCGCCTTCGCCCTGTACGGTTTTCCGGAGTCGCACGCCGCCAGCTTCGCCCTGCTGGCTTACGCCAGCGCGTACTTGAAGTGCCACTACCTGGCCGCCTTCACCGCCGCGCTGCTCAACAACCAGCCCATGGGGTTCTACCACGCCTCGACCATCATCCAGGACGCGCAACGCCACCACCTGAAGGTGAAACCCGTCGATGTGACCTGCTCCCAGTGGCGGTGCACGTTAGAAGCCCTGTGCCTGCGCCTGGGCCTGCGCTACGTCAAGGGCCTCCGCGAGGAGGCCGCACAGGCCATCGTGCGCGAACGCGCGCGGCAGCCCTTCACCAGCATCGACGACCTGGCGCGCCGCGTGCCGGAGTTGCGCCGCGACGAGATCACGCGGCTGGCCGAAGTGGGCGCGCTCAACTTCATCCGGCGGGCGCACCGCCGTGACGCGCTATGGGAGGCCGCCCGTGCCGCGCGTCCCGCCGGGCCGCTGTTCGCCGCGCTCGAAGAGCCCGGCGGCAGTTCGCCGCTCGCCCCCATGACCTCAGCGGAGCGCCTGAGCGCCGACTACGCGGGCACCGGCGTCACCGTCGGCCCGCACCCTATGGCGTACTGCCGCGCCGAGATGGACGCGCTAGGCGTCACCCGTGCCGCGGACCTCGCGCGCCTCCGGAACGGCCGCGCGGTCCGCGTGGCCGGCTGCGTCATCGTGCGCCAGCGGCCCGCCACCGCCAGCGGCTTCGTCTTCCTGAGCCTGGAGGACGAGACCGGCATCGCCAACGTCATCGTCACCCCGGACGTGTTCGAAGCATTCCGGATGGTGCTGGTCGAGGAACCGCTCCTGTTGATCGACGGCACGCTCCAGCGCCAGGACAACGTCGTCTCCGTCAAGGCCGGGCGCCTGGCGCCGCTGGAGGTGGCCGACGCCACCGCCGTCTCGCACGACTTCTACTGAGAGGAGCAGGGGGAGCTATGCTCCGTGGGAGATGAGCCTCAATCGCCGGACGCCCAGGTAGTCGTTGCGATTATGGGTGACCAGGGGCACGTCGTAAAGCAACGCTGTTGCCGCAACCCAGGCGTCGGCACATTCGATCCGGCGGCCACTGGCCTGCGCGCCCACCGTGATTTCGGCCCACATGCGGCACAGGTCCGGGCTGGAGGGGACCACGGTGAACCTGCCCAGGTGGGCGCGGAAGCGGTTCAGTCGCGCAGCGCCCCACTGAGATTGGATCGCCCAGCGCTCCAGCTCAGCCACGGTCATGAAGGAGATCAGCAAGACTCGGCTGGCCAGGTGCTCTGCGTAATGGGAGCCAAGGGGATGGCTCTTGAACAGGAACGAAACGACGTCGGTATCGACCACGACCCGCGTCATGCAGCCCGGTCAATCTTCTTGTGGCCACGCCACTCGTGGAGAGCAGCCAGAAAGTCCTCGACGGACTCCTCTTCGGGCCAAAAATCGCCACGCAGGAGCCGCACGTCCGTAATCGGACCCGTGCCCTGTTGGGCCATGAGCTCCTCGACTGGGGGATGCCCGGTGGCCGAATAGGTAGCGGCCACGGACGGATTGGCAGCCACTGGACTGCGACCCCCGCGTTTGCGATTCCCCATCGGTCTCCTCTGTCCTTTTCGAGTATAGCAGGGTGCTGGTCGAGGAACCGCTCCTGTTGATCGA
>CAZIRH010000621.1:0-2150 GCA_964541065.1 uncultured Solibacteraceae bacterium | reverse complement strand
CCCAGGGCGATGGCGCCTTTCTCGATCGAGGAGTGGGCCTGCTCGGAGGTGTAGAGCACCAGGCCGGGCCGCGCGCCGGAGGAGCGCGCTTCCGGGTCGGCCATCTCGCGGGCGGCGGCGATGGCGTGGAAGCTCGAAGTCGAGGCCGTGTCGTAGATGATGCCGAAGAACTCCTCCGGCAATTCGAGCCATTGCCGCAGCCAGCCCAGGGTGACCTGCTCGAGCTCGGTGACCGCGGGGGCGGTCCTCCAGAGGATGGCGTTGGCGTCGAGCGCCGCGGCCAGCATCTCGGCCAGGATGGCGGGGGCCGCCGCGGTGCAGGCGAAGTAGGCCATGAAGCCGGGGTGATTCCAGTGGGTCACCGCGGGCAGGATCAGCTTCTCGAAGTCACCGAAGATGGCCTGGTAGGACTCGCCCTGCTCGGGGGCGGAGGCAGGCAGCGCATCGGTCAACTCGCCGGGCTGGTTGCGCGAGAGGACTGGGTACTGGCGGACGTTGACCAGATAGTCGGCCACCCAGTCCACCGCGGCGTGGCCGGCGCGGCGGAAGTCTTCGGAGTAGTTGTTCATGAGCGCGCCTCTTTCTGCACCACAGGCAGCCAGTCTTTGAACCATCCACGGAACTCTTCGAGCTGCCGCCCGGCTTCGGGGCTGAGCGGGACGGCGGGGGGGCCGACCTTCAGGCCGCGCACAGCCACCGCCTCGCGCACGCCGAGGGGCGTCGGGAAGCGGTCCAGCCACGCGATGAACTCCTGCAAGCGCGCCTCCAGCCCCGAGACCTTGTCTGCCGTGCCGGCGGCAATGGCGCGCTCCAGGCCCAGCATCAACTCCGGGACCGCGCAGGCCACGCCGGAGACCACGCCGTCGGCGCCCGCGGAGCGGGCCCGGGTGAAGATGACGTCGTTGCCGATCAGCAGAGTGAAGGGGGTTTGCTCGCGGGCGGCGCGCAGGCGCTCGAAATAGCTCCAGTCGCCGCTGGAGTCCTTGATGCCGGCGAAGCGGCCCGTGGCCAGCAGATCCAGGGCGGTCTGGCAAGCGATTTCCGTGGTGAAGAAGGGGATGTTGTAGAGCAGGACGGGCACGGAGCTTTTCAGCCCGGCGGCGAACTCGAGGAAGAACTGCTTGAGCTCCGGCTGGGAGTAGCGGAAGAAGTAGGGCGGCATCAGCAGGAGGGCGGCGGCTCCGGCCCAGGCGGCCTCGCGGGCCAGGGCCAGGGCGCCGTCGAGCGTGGAGTGCCCGATGCCGGCAATCACCGGGACGCGGCTGCGCTTGATGCCCAGCACGGTAAGCCGGGAGCGTTCGCCCAGATCGAAGTGGAGGAACTCGCCGGTCGAGCCCAGCAGGGCGATGCCGCGGACCCCACTGTCCGACAGGTAGTCGATCAGCTCAAAGGCTGCCCCGAGATCCAGCTCCGCACCCGCGCGCCTCGGCGTAATTGCGGCCACGTTGACGCCCTCGACGGCGCTCACGGCCACCTCCGCGTTCAAACCCTTCAGTGTACAGGAGAAACCAGGCCTGCGCGCTCGCCGCGAGCCCCCCAGGCACGCGGTCAGCTTGACTTCCGTGCCGGGTCTGCGTCATCCTGCTAGGACTGAACGCTTCTCACGGGGTACGAACATGATTGGAGATTTCTACGCCTGCTGGTTGCGCCCTGGGCAGTTCCGCGCCTGGGGACGGCTGCTTCTGATGGCGGGAGTGCTCTGCGCCACAAGTTCCGTGGTTTTCGCCCAGGCCTCCGCCGGCACGGGCAGTATCGCGGGAGTGGTCACGGACCCGAGCGGCGCCGTCATGCCGGATGTGGAAGTGACCGTCCGGAACGTGGACACGAACGTGGCCCGGGTTGTCCGCTCCAACGAGGCGGGCCGCTATGAGGTGGTGGCTCTTCAGCCCGGCCAGTACGAAGTCAAAGCCTCGAAGGCCGGCTTCGCCAGCCTGGTGCGCACGGGACTCACGCTGGCGGTCGGGGCCAGGGCGGTGGTCGATCTGCCGATGTCGGTATCGACGACCGTGGAGACCGTGACCGTGAGCGGGAACGTGGCGGCGGTGGAGACCGAGAAGACCGAGGTCAGCACCGTGGTCAACCTGAACGACATGGTGAACCTGCCCCTGAATGGCCGGCGCTGGGACGCCTTCGTGATGATCACGCCGGGC
>CAZIRH010000620.1:0-2154 GCA_964541065.1 uncultured Solibacteraceae bacterium | reverse complement strand
GAAGCGCTGGGCATCGACAAAGGGAAGCCGCGATTCACCTGGCGTCTGGAAGCGATCCGGCCGGGCGTTCAGCAGACGGCGTACCGCATCGTGGTCGCAACCTCTGCCCAGACGGCGACTTCGGGCCAAGGCTCGGGTCTCATCTGGGACTCGAGGCTCGTTCGGTCCTCCGATCCTTTCGCGATCTTTGCCGGACCGGCGCTGTCGTCGCGAACCCGGTATTACTGGACTGTCCGCGTGTCAATCGCCGGCGAGCCGGCGAGTTTCGCCTCCGCCGCAACGTGGTTTGAGACGGCATATCTGAGCGCTGGTGAATGGAAAGGCGACTGGATCAGCGGGCCCAAGCGCCTCGAGACGCCGCCGACGCCCGCTCAGAGCCTGGCCGCCGACGCCTGCTGCCTCGAGTTCAACACCACGCTCCACGCCCCGGCGGCGGCCAGCGAGACGAACGTCAAAGTGGCGAGCGTAGCGGCGATTGCACCCGGCGTGCGCTTCAACCTCGGCGGGGAGGCGGTCGTTGCCACCCAGGTGGGCACAGCCGCGGCCACTACCACGCTTGAGGCTGCGGCCTCAGCCGGCACCGCCAATATCAAGGTGCCCAGCGTCGCGGGCTTCCAGGCCGGCCAGCCGATCGTGATCGGTTCGCACCGAGCCACCATTAGCTCGGTCGGCACGGCCGCTCTCAGAACGACCCTGGCGGCTGCGGCGGCGGCCGGCGCCACGACGGTCCAGATGGCCAGCGCCGGCGGCTTCGGTCGCGGTGGGCCCGGCGGCGGTGGGTTCGGTGGCGGTATGCCCGGTCGGGGTATGGGTGCTGGCGGGATCCAGGCTGGCGATACGATCATCGTTGACGGCGAGTCCCGCACGGTGGTGAGCGTGGCAGCGCCGCAGGGCGGTCGCGGAGGTATGCCGGGCGCTGGAGGCCCGCCGATGGCAGGCGGAGCGCCAGGAGCCGGTGGCCCAGGCGGTGGCAGAGGCGGTTTCCCCCAGCCCACTACCATCACGATCACCCCGGCCCTGTCCTCCGCGCACGCGCAGGGCGCCGTGGTAGAAGGTCTTGGAACGGGCATCAGCTTCGCTCCGGCGCTGGCTTCCCCGCAGCCGCTGGGCGCGGAGGTATCCACCCCGGGGACGGGCATCAATTTCACGCCGGCGCTGAGGGCCGCCGTCGCAAGCGGAACAGCGGTTCGCGGCGAGCGGCCCGCGGAGTTCTGCCGGCCAAAAGGCGGCCGTGGCAATTCCGGAACCTGCCGGGAAGTCCGGTCGGCTCCGATGCTCCGAAAGTCTTTCAGCGTGGACCCGGTCTCGAAGCACGGCAAGGTTGTTGCCGCCCGGATCTACTCTGCGGGTCTGGCGTACAACAACATGTCGCTGAACGGCACGCGCACTTCAGACCGCTTCCTGGACCCGCCGTTCACGAACTACTACGACACGGTGTACTACAGGACCGAAGACGTCACCAAGCTGATCCGGCAGGAGCAGAGCGCGGCGGGCGAGAACGTGATCGCCACCCAACTCGGGTCAGGCCATTTCGATCAGGAGTCGGTCACCGTCAACTGGGCCTATGAGACCGCCGAGTGGCGGCAGACGCCCCGGTTCCGCATGGACATGTACATCGAGTATGCGGACGGCACCGAACAGGTGGTCAAGTCGGACGGCACCTGGAAGGTGAGCGTCGACGGCCCCACTCGCTACGACGACTACTATCTGGGCGAGACCTACGACGCGCGCAAGGAGACCCCGAACTGGGACCAGCCTGGCTTCGACGCGTCTTCGTGGCCCGCGGCCCAGGTAGTGGACGCTCCGAAAGGGCAGATGCGCGCCCAACGGGGAGATCCCACCAGGCTGGCCGCCAAGTGGCCGGCGGGCAAGCGAACCAACCCGAAGCCCGGCGTTTACGTCTGGGACACCGGGCTACAGCGCTCCGGGTGGGCGACCATCAGCGTGTACGGTGCTCTTGCCGGAACGCCCATCCAGATCGCCTACTCCGACAAGACCGCCGAGAACGGCACGATCACTGCTGGCGCCGGGGCCATGCAGGTCGACTACTACATCGCCAAGGGCACAGGCACGGCTCAGAAGCCGGAGGTATTCACCCCGCAGTTCACCTACAAGGGCCATCAGTACATCCAGATCTGCTCGCCCGTGAAACCG
>CAZIRH010000619.1:0-2162 GCA_964541065.1 uncultured Solibacteraceae bacterium | reverse complement strand
CCAGGGGACGCCGCTCCTCGAAGTCCATGAAGCACGAACACACCGTGCCGTCCCAGTGAATGGCGGCGCAGTTCCACAGGTTCTTGCAAGGGTTCCTGCGGACGCGCACGGGCCGGTAGTCCTGTGGGCAGATGATGGGGAGCTGATACTTGGCCTGGCTGGGGAGCAGGCGGTGGTGCTCGGCGGCAGGGTCCCAGCGAAAGTGCGGCACGGCGTGAAACTTGCGCAGGGTCAGCGCGTCCACGCCCAGGTCGCGGGCGAAGGCGCCCACTTGCGGCACCTCGTGCTCGTTGTGCCCCATGACGATGAAGCGGAAGTTCACCAGCGGCGTCTTCGAGCCCAGGCGGCGCCGCTCCTCGACCACCCTCCGGATGCCTGCGGCGACCTGATCGAGCCGTCCCGCGGAGCGGTAGTGCTGGTAGGATTCCTCCGTGATTCCGTCCACCGAGAAGACCAGCACATCCAGGCCGGATTCCACCACGCGCCGGGCGTGGTCGCCCGCGGCGAAGACGTGACCATTGGTGCTGGCCACCACCCGGATGCCGTGGGAGCGCGCGTAGTGGATCATCTCGCAGGCCTGGGCGTGCAGGAACGGCTCGCCCCAGTCCCAGAACATGATCACCAGGAGGTAGTCGCCCAGCTCGTCGATGAGCCGCCGGAACAAGCCAAAATCCATGTCGCCGCGCGCCCGGTTCATCCCGGTGCGCACCGGGCAGACCTGGCAGAGCAGGTTGCAGCGGTTGGTCGGCTCCACCTGAATGAGGGTGGGCCGGCCCCAGGGCCGGGCGGGCTTCACGTACACCGAGCCCTCGGTGAGCAGCCAGTTGACGATCTTCTTGAGCGGCAGGTCGCGGAACTCCAGCGGAATCAGGTCCACTTCGAACGCGATCCGGCGCGTGAGCAGAGCGCTCAATGCCTGGAGTGCCTTCGCGATCATCCTGCCGCCGACGACCCGCGTCTGGCATCAGCCGCTTTTGGCGCCAGGGGGGCGAACCACTTAAAGATCCGGTGCACGCGCACGTTGTCCCTGACTTGACAGCAATTGTCGCAGTCGCAGACCGGGCCCAGGGACGCCAGGCCGGTGCGGGTCGAGGTTCGGCGGCGGAATTCGCGGTAGTGCGGGCCGTTCCAGATTTCGGCGAAGCTCTGCTCCAACAGGTTGCCCATCCTCATGCGGCAACGGCTACAGGGCGTGACCGTCCCATCCACATTCACATAGCATCCGTACCAGCCAGCATAGCAGGGCAAGTCGCGCCAGGCCTGGTGACCCGACCGCGCGCGCGCCAGGTACTCGGGGACGTTGTGTCGCACGCCACCCGCGTGGAGGCGCCTCCCGGCGGCGGCCAGGGCGGGCCGGATGGACTGGGCGTCGCTGGGCGAGACGGTCAGGCTCTGGCACTCTCCGCCCCAGTCCCGGAAGTAGGTGAACGCCACCGAGTCGCAGCCGTTCTCCAAGGCCACTTCCACCCGTTGCGGGAGGTTGTGCATGTTCTGCCGGTGGAGCAGCATCTCCAGAGCGACTTGGGGAGTACGCCGCCCGGCTTCGCGTTTGGCCTGAGCGATCAGTCGCAGGGCCTCGGTTCTTTTTTCGAGCAACGTCAGGCTGGTCCCGGGGTGCCAGTGGGCGTGCTCTTCCGGATTGACGGCCCAGAACGTCATGCGAAGATGATCCAAGCCGCTGGCGACCAAGCGGCGGGCCATGGGCGCGTCGATCAGCGTGCCGTTGGTAAACAACTCGATCTTGAAGCCTGCCTGCTTGAACGCCGCCAGGAAATCGAGAAGCTTGGGGTGCAGCAGGGGTTCCCCTCCGCCGGTGAGAATCACATGTTGCGAGCCGAGCTTGGGAAGCGCCACGCGGAGCTTCTCGACCAGTTCGGAGGGCAAATCCTGGACTTCGTGGTCCGGGTGCTCGGGCCGGTGCGCCTGCGGGGGATGAAAGCGACAGCCCAGGCACGTCAAGTTGCAGCGGCGCGTGACTTCCAGCGCGAGCCAAGCCGGTCCCGCCGGGGCCTCCTCTCCGTCGAGGAGGCCGCGCAAAAGCTGGAATTTGGCCTTCAGTGAAGCCATCGGCCGACAGCGTCTCCGGACCTGTTTGTCTGAGCGCCGCCCCCTACCAGAACACCACGTTCAGCACCACGAAGACTGCGGCGATGACCGTGGCC
>CAZIRH010000618.1:0-2168 GCA_964541065.1 uncultured Solibacteraceae bacterium | reverse complement strand
TCACCGATATATGCAATACCAGGCCAAAAGTAGAATCGGGATATATTTTTCCGCAATGGTTTGGATTGGGATGGCGGCGGCGATTGCGGCAGCCGATAGGTCAAACGCCCCCAGGGCATTCTCCGAAGGCGAGGGGATGCGAACGAACTCGGTTCTTCTCAATGGCGATTGGGAATACTCAACGGGCGATGGCAGCGAGCATGCCGAGACATCAGAGGGTGCGAGCCGCCAGAAATGGCAGACAGTAAATCTCCCGGGCCAGTTTATGCCCTGGAACAACGAGGTGGCGGCAAACACCCGTTTCGTCTGGACCCGACGGACGTTCACCGTATCTGCCTCACAGGCCGTTTGTCTGGCCGTTCTGCGATGGAACCAAATCAGTTCCGGCGCCGTTGCTTTTATTAACGGCCGCAAGGTCGGCGAAAATGCCCCCACCGGGCCCTACCAGGTATTTCTACCTGCCGGCGCGCTGAGGACGGGTGAGAACACAATTGTCCTCAAAGTCACCGGCGCCGCTGCAGTGCCGAGGGCCAGGAGCGGCTCGGCCCTGATTCCCGCGGGATTCGGCCCTGGAATGCCGGCGGTTCCCGGCGATGTGTGGATCGATTTTGCGGATTCCGCCTACATGAAGTGGATACTGGCCCTGCCGGATCTGGCCGGCAGCAAAGTGCGGATACGGGTAACCCTCACCGGAGTCAAACCTGCCGAAGGGCTGACGCTCATTGCTGAGGTGCGGTCGTGGCCGGATGGCCAACCGATCGGCCGCGGCGAAACGCGCGCCGCGCTGAAACCCGACCCCAATCCTCTGGGCGGCGAACATTCGTTTATCGAGGTTCCGATGCCCGGATTCAAGCCGTGGACATACGAGCAGCCCAACCTCTATACCGCCCAGGTTACGCTGCGGCGCGGCCCGAAAGTTCTCGACGCGGCCCCCATCCGCTTCGGCATGCGCCAGATCACCATAGCCGGCGGGCATTACTTGCTGAACGGCAGGACCCTCCGTCTCCGCGGTTCGAACCTCGTCTTCGAGTGGGACTGGGGCGACACGATCACTGGCCATGAGGTGGATTATCTGGTGACCGAGGCCCGCGAGATGAGTATGAACGCCTTCCGCACCCACACCATGCCCCCGCCGCCTCTCTGGGCCGATATCTGCGATGAGAACGGCACCATGATTCTGGCGGAGTTCCCTTGCCTTTATAACTACGTGGACTACAAGTTCACGCCTGACGAGTATGCCGTCTGGCATCGCAACGTGCTTAGCGATGCTGCCGGCTGGATGGGGCGGCTCTGGAACCACCCGGCGGTGGTAATGTGGGTTCTGTCCAACGAATCCAACCGTGACCGGGAATGGGAGATGGGCCCCTACCACGATTTCGTGCGGGCACTGGATCCGACGCGGCCGACCATGCGCACCGGAGATACCGGCACGGCGGAGAACTACGATGTACACACCTGCGGTAACACAGTCGAGCCGGTGGAGGGTGAAATGATTGGGGGAATCTCGTCGTGGTTCCGCGAGGCCAACGGTCGTCCCGTCACCAATAGCGAGTATATGAACATCTTTGATAGGCCGCTGACCCAGTGGACGGGCAACGAAGACAAAACCGCCGATGCGCTGGCATACGCGCAGCTTGGTATGGAACACACCGAGGCGATGCGCCGTGCCCGCCTGGACGGGCTGCTGCCCTATATGTATGCGGGCTGGACCCGGACGCGGCTGGCAGCTCGCGTCAGAGAAACAGGCAAGGGCAGTGTTGTCTGGAAGGCCAACTACGCTGCGCCGGCGTCGGCCGCCTGGCACAGTGCGCTGTCGCCGGTGCTGGCCAGTCTCGACCTCTTTGACCCCAGTTACCTGACGGGCCAGGATGTGCGAAACGACCTTTACCTCATCAATGATTCCTGGCACGAGGAGAACATCCATGTCGAACTGCTCTTGACCGAAGAATGTCCCGAGTTTATTCCCGAAGCAGCATGCCTCGATAAGCCCATGGCCGGATGGAGTTACGAGTTTACTGTGCCAGCCGACACCCTGACCAAGACCCCTATCACCTGGAAACTGCCCGACCGCGAAGGAAGCTACTGGCTGACGGCCAGGACGACCGGCCTCCCCGGCCGGCCGGTGCTCAGTCAACGCTTCGTCCGGGCGGTGCGGCCGCCGGAAGCGC
>CAZIRH010000617.1:0-2177 GCA_964541065.1 uncultured Solibacteraceae bacterium | reverse complement strand
CGCCTGTTGCAGGACTACCAGGCCGTGGATGGCTACGCCGGCACCGTCGGCCCCCAGGGCGGCGCCTGGGGGCAGTTCGAGCACAGCTATCACGTCCAGTCCGCGGGCGCGGTTGCCACGGTGGTCCACACCTTCTCCCCGACCCTGATTAACGAATTCACCTGGGGCGTGAATCGCGGCAAACAAGGCGTCAACGCCATCGATCGGGTGGACAGTACGGCGACCGGCGGCACCAAAAAATTCGAGGACTGCCTGCTGCCGCTCAAGGATTCCAGTGGCAACGCGATCCCGTTGCCGCGCATCAATCAGGCGAGCAACTATCTGAATCTCCTTCCCGGCGTCAATTTCGGCTTCCCCTCGGGGTTCAGCGCGCAGTCGTCCGGCCAGGGCGTCACCGGCGCTCCTGTGTTCAATCACGATCCCCGCTGGCCGTTTGGGGGCACGGATACGGTTCAGTCCATGACCAACAAGGTGACCTGGGTCAAGGGCGCCCACAACGTGAAGGCTGGCATCTATTACGAGCGTATGGCCCGCAACGTGAGCGTCTACTCGGTATTCAACATCGCCGGCACCTACTATTTCGGCTCCGACCGGGCCGCCGCCCTGGATACCGGATACCCGTACTCCAATGCGTTGGTCGGCAGCATTTTTGCCTACGGCGATGACAACAAGAAGCAGGTGAACCACGCCGCCTACACTCAGATCGAGTGGTTCGTGCAGGACACCTGGAAGATCCGCCGGCGGTTCACGCTGGACTACGGCATGCGATTCCACCGGATGGGGGACCTCAACTCGAAGGGCGCAACGCTCGGGCTGTTCCGCGCAGAAGACTACAGTGCCGCCAAGGTTGGGCAGCTTCTGTTCCCGGCTTGCTCGATACAAACTACCGGCACTTGCCCCACGGCGAACAAGGTAGCGATCAACCTGGTCACCGGCGCGACCTTCCCGTACGTCCGGCAGGGCACCTTCGATACCTCCTCGTACGCGGCCGGCAGCATGCCGTTCTCGGGCATCCATCAGTACGACACCCACGCCTTGAAGGTTCCCCCCATCCAGTTGGCGCCGCGCCTCGGCTTTGCCTGGGACATTTTCGGGACCGGCAAGACGGCCCTGCGCAGCGGCTTTGGCATCATCTCCGGCCGCAACTGGGATGTGGATCACATTGGCGCTAAAGGCGCGGGGCTGGGGCCCATGGCGGCGCCTCCCAACTTCCAGGCCCCCATCATTCTGTACACGAACTTCCCCGGCCTGGCGACCGCCCAGACCTACTTCACGCCCCAGGCCGTTTACGGGGGGCCGCAGGATCAGAAGGTTCAGACGACGTACAACTGGAGCTTCGGCATCCAGCAGGAACTCGCCCGGGGGATGATCATGGACGTGTCCTATGTGGCCAACACCCTGCGCCACGGATACGGCACCGCCATCGACTTCAACGCCGTGCCGCCGTACACCATTTGGAATCCCAAAGACGGCCAGATCCAGCGGTTCCGCGACCCCACCAGCACCGGGTTCTACTCGACGAACCTGATCCGGGCGATGGTGGGATATGCCGGACACGGGCAGATCCCGATCTGGACCTACATAGGCTCAAATAACTACAACTCGCTCCAGGTGCAGTTGAACCGGCGGGTCGGCAGTCTGCAATGGAACCTTAATTACACCTGGTCGAAGACCATCACTTACGCCTTCAATCAGTTTGTTGACACCAAACTAGGCAAGAACGTGACCAACCGTCCGCACGCCGTCAATGTCAACTTCGGCTACGCACTTCCCAGCGGCAGCCGGTTGTGGAGCAATGCCTTCACCAAGCAGGCGCTGGACGGCTGGCGTCTCAGCGGAAACGGCGCCATTTTCTCCGGCACGCCGTTCACCGTTAGCTGCGGAGCCACAAACGCACCGGCGGGCTATTGGACCGGGACGCCCACGGCCTACATTCCGTTCCGCTGCCAGATGGGGAACGACATCTGGCTTCCCCAGGGGCAATATCCCTCGAAGACGGAAGACGCCAGGCTACAGTACGCGTTCAACGCGGCGAACTTCACGCTTCCGCCAGCCACGTCGCTCGGCATTGGCAACACGCCGCCGACCCTCTTGTATGGACCCGGGGCGATCAATTTCGACCTGGCGGTCGCCAAGGACTTCCGGCTGACGGAGGGAGGCAAGAGCCTCGAGTTCAA
>CAZIRH010000616.1:0-2178 GCA_964541065.1 uncultured Solibacteraceae bacterium | reverse complement strand
GAAGGCCCCGGGCTGCTCGACTGCCACCTCTACCGGCAGCCGGGCCGCCTCATCCTGCACCTGGTCAACCTGAACAACGCCGGCGCCTGGCGCGCCCCCATAGACGAGCTGGTCCCGGTAGGTCCCGTGAAGGTCCGGGTCAGGCTGCCGCGCGAGGTGCGCGCCAGTGCCGCGCAGTTCCTGGTTTCGCCAGGCCGGAAGCCGCTCACTATCAGCGACGGCTGGGCGGCCTTCGAAGTGGCGTCCGTGCTGGATCACGAGGTGGTGGTGATCGCCTGAGCGACCACCTCCCGCAGCTCGCGCAGCATCTCGCTCACGAACCACGAGCCGTCGGCGGTGAGCACAAACCGCGCGCCCTCCTCCTGTAGCAGCCCGCACTCCAGCCACTCGCCGAGCAGCCGTTCCGCGCTCAGATCCCGCAGCATGGCCGCCTCGATGCCCCCCGCCATCAGCGCCGCCACTGCCGGGCGCAGCCGGCATTCGAGCGCCGTCTCCCTCACTCCGCCTTCCAGCCCGCAACAGCCGTCCGCCGCAACGTAGTCGTCGTACTCCGCGTGGCGGTAGTGGTAGCTGCCGAACACGCCGTCCGCGGTCGGCCCCAGCGCCAGCAGGTCCTCGCCCCGCACCAGGTGCGTGTAGTAGAGGTTGCGATCCTCGGTCCGCGCGTAGTGCGTGAAGTGGTTCTTGCGGTAGCCCTGACCCGTCAGATACTGGTCGCAGGCCTGGAACAACGCGTACTCCCACGCCGGGCCGCGCCCCGGCTCGCGGTGGCGCTCGATGAACCGCCGGTTGCGGTTCGACACGTTCAGGCCGTACAGCGAGAACCCGTGCACACCCGCCGCCACCAGCCGCTCCAGGCTCTCGAGCAACCCTTCGAGGGTCTGCCGCGGCAGCCCGAACACGATATCCACTGAAACCACGAAACCCATCCCGAGCGCCAGCGCCAGTTTTTCGAGCGCCGCCTCGGCCGGCTCCCGCCGCCCGATGAGCTTCCGCACGCCGTCCTCGAGCGTTTGAATCCCGACGTGCAGCCGCGTGAAGCCCCACGCACGCAACTGCTCGAGATGCTCCTGGCTGAGCAGACTGGTTGAGGATTCGAGCGCCCACTCGGTTCCCGCGGCCACGCCGAAACGCCCGCGCATCGCCGCGAGGATGCGCTCGAAGACCGCCGGACTCAGGCAGTTCGGCGTTCCCCCGCCGAAGTGCACCGTGGTAAGGGGACGCTCGGCCAGCGCGGGCGCCGCCCCCCACGCCTCGATCTCGCGCTCGAGCGCCCGTGCGAATTGCTCCTCCGGCCCCCGCTGGCGCGGCAGCGGCATCGAGTAGCAGTCGCAGAAGCCGCACCGGCGCTCGCAGAAGGGTACGTGCACGTACAACGAGACCGGCCCCTCGCACGGCTCGGCGAGCTCCCGCATCAGCACCTGCCACGCCTCGCGCCCGCTGTGCTCGTAACCGCGTTCGGCCCACACCGGCAGCGGCAGCACGCGCCCCGCCATCTGGTACCTTCCCTGCAAGACGGCCCGCGGGCGCAGCCCGTGCTCCACCGACGATGCAGCCGCCGCTTCGAAGATCCATTCCTCGGCCAGTCGGCGCTGCACCAGGCACCGGAAGCTGCCGGCCGCCGGCGCGGCGCTCAGGCAACAATACTCCGGGCATCCCCGCGCGCAGTGGTACTGGTTGAAGCACTCCTCGCAGCCCGCGGGAATCTCACCCGCCCGCCGCCTGTGCTCGGCAACCCGCTCCGCGTCCAGCACGAACTCGCCCGTCGCTTCGTCGAACCGTCCCACCGGCTCGGAGGCGAAGAAGCACGCCGTGGCCGTCCCGTCCGGCAGCAGGTGCAGCGTGTCGCGGAGCACGTTGCAGTACGGCCCGTGCAGTTCGTCCAGCCGCGTTCCGGCGAGCGTCAGGTCGCAGCCCCGCCGCCGGGCTTCGGCTTGCGCCGCCAGGAAGTGCTCGACGAACCAGTTCGCCTGCTCCGGTCGAAACGCAGGATGCTGCGGTTCGCGCACGTGATACACCGGCTCGAACCGCAGTTGCTTCGCTCCGAGACGCCCCTCGACGTAGGCCACAATCTCCGCCTGCCGCTCGACGGTCTCCGGGGTGATCGTCGTGCGCACCACCAGGCGGGGACGCAGCAGGTGGGCGGTCCGCTCGACCTGCGCGGAAGAGGCTCCCCCC
>CAZIRH010000615.1:0-2178 GCA_964541065.1 uncultured Solibacteraceae bacterium | reverse complement strand
TGCACCTGATTCGCGGATCGGCAGGCGCAGGCGATTTCGAGCAACGAGGCAGTACCGGTGCCCCCGCCGACCAGCACCAGGGTGCGGTTCTCAAAGCGGGGCAGCCGCGCGCCGTAAGGCCCACGCAGCAGAATGGGCGTGCCCAGCGGGGCTTGTTCCAGATAGTCCGTGAAGCAACCCACCGTCCGCACCACTACGCTCCGTTCGGCGGCGGAGAGGATCGCAAAGGGCTTCTCGCCGACGCCCGGAACCCACAGGAAGAAGTACTTACCGGCCAGCTCGCCGGGCCGGTACTCCTTGGGCAGCCGCTCCAGTTGGATCTTGAACAGGCCCGGGGCGAGGTGAACCCGCGCCGCCAGCTTCGAGGCGCAGTAGGACATGTCGAGGTCCGGGCGGGGGGCGGCCTCTTCGCCCAGGGGGAAGCCGCGGCTGGACTGCTCCTGAAGGCTGCTGAAGTAAGCACGCAGGGCGGCGCTGTCCATGCCGGTCAGGGCGCTGCCCACCCCGAACAGATCGGCTCCGGCCTTCCGGTACTGCGCCACGTGTTCCGCGGAGGAAATGCCGCCCATGCCAATGATGACCGGGCCCGCGCCGATCGCCTCGCGCACCTGCTCGACGGAGCGCAGGCCCAGGGGACGAATCCCGTCGCCGGTCAGTCCGCCGAAGCGGTTGTGAAGAATGGGGGCCTCGCCGACCGCGGCGAGGGCCGGCCCGATGCTGTTGGTTACCGTGATCCCGTAAGCGCCGACGCGAATGGCGGCCTGCGCCGTGCCGGACAGCCCGCGCATGCTGGCCGAGAGCTTGACGAACACCGGGACCGCCTTGACGCCCGCCACCGCCCGGGTGATGGCCGCGACCAGGTCTTCGTCCTCGCCGATCTGGATTCCGTAGCCCTTGGCGTGAGGGCAGGACATGTTGAGCTCGAAACCGTCGGCGATGGGGCACAGGATCTCCGCGGCGCGGACGAAATCGGAGACGTCGGCGCCAAACAGAGACACCAGGAGGAACTTGTTGGCGGGTGTTTCCACGCCCGCGAACTCGGAGAGGAAAGCCTCGGCGCCAGGGTTGGCCAGCCCCACGGCGTTGATGTAGCAGCCCGGAGCGTAACGGGCGTAGATCGGCTCGCGATACCCGGCCCGCGGGGCCACGCTGATGCTCTTGGTGGTGACCACGCCCACGGCGGGCACTTCGGCTAAGCACCTGGCGATGGTCGAGGCATGCGTACAGCGGATTCCCGAAGGGATGACGAACCGCCCCTCGACCTGCTTGTGCCCCAGCGGGTAGGGGCGCTCAAAGAACTCGTCCGTCACGCGGGCACCGCCTGGCGGATCATCTCCCAGACTGCGCGCACGTCGTCGCGCGTGGTGCCCAGGTTGCCGATGGCCAGGCGCAGCACGTAGCGGCCGTTCAGCACAGTGTGCGACAGGAAGAACTTCCCCGAGGCGTTGATGGCTTCGAGCAGGCGGCGGTTGTCGTCGTCCGAGCCGCGGTAGCGGCAGCAGACCACCGAGAGGGGCGCGGGGGCGACGCGCTCGAAGCGGGGATCGGCATCCACCCATTGGGCGAGCTCCTGTGCCCAGGCGATGTGTGCGCGCAGGGCCGCGCTCAGTCCCGCGCGCCCGAAGTAGCGCAGGACATACCACAGCTTGAGGGCGCGGAAGCGGCGGCCCAGCGGGATGCCGTAGTCCATGTAGTTGAGCTCCCGCGCATCGCCGCCGGAGCGCAGGTACTCGGGCACCAGGGAGAAGGCGCGGCGCAGAATGTCCGGCCGGCGCGTGTAGAACGCGCTCAGGTCCACTGGGATGAACAGCCACTTGTGGGGGTTGACGACGAGGGAATGCGCGCGCGCGACGCCGTCGAAGATCCACCGGAACTCGGGCAGGATGGCGGCGGCGCCGGCGTAGGCCGCATCCACGTGTAGCCAGAGGCCGTAGCGCTCGGCGATATCGGCCAGCGCCGGGACCGGGTCGAGGCTGGTGGTCGAGGTGGTGCCCACGGTGGCGACCACGCAGAAGGGCTTCCTGCCGGCGGCGAGGTCCTCTTCGATGGCGGCGGAGAGCGCCGCGGGCCGCATGCGGAACTCGGCGTCCACGGGGATCTTGCGGACGTTGCGCTGGCCGACTCCCAGGGCGATGGCGCCTTTCTCGATCGAGGAGTGGGCCTGCTCGGAGGTGTAGA
>CAZIRH010000614.1:0-2194 GCA_964541065.1 uncultured Solibacteraceae bacterium | reverse complement strand
CGCCGCGATCGCCAGCAGCGCCAGCCCGGCCAGCGCCGATCCGGCCGCCAGCGGTGCCTTCTTGCCGAAGCGGTCGGCGAGCGGCCCCAACGCCAGCACGCTCACCAGCATGGCGGAATTCATCCCCAGAAACAGCCCGCCGGCCTCGGCAAGCTGGAAGCCAATCCGCTGGGACACCAGCGGCAACACCGCCCCCAGCAGCGCCATCACGATGCCGAAGACAAACATGCCGCCGCAGGCGGACGCGGTGAGTACCATGGCGTAAGGTCCACTCATTCTACCCCGCCGCACATCCAAACCCGCGCCCGACGTTTCGAAGGCCGGCACGGCAAGTCTCTGCGCGCATTCGCGGTCTACAATTCAAGGAGAGGAGGCCGAAACATGGCCCGAACTTCGATCGATCGACCCTACAAGTGGCTTGCGCAGTACTACGACCAAATCTTCTCATCTTTTCGATCTCCGATGGACGCTGCGCGCCAGCGCGTGCTCGGCCGGATCCTGCCGCACGTGGAATCGGCTTGCGATCTGGCCTGCGGCACGGGAACGACCGCGCTGGCCCTGGCGCGCGAGGGGATAAAGACGTTCGCGGTGGATCTTTCCCCGGTCATGTGCCGCCTGGCCCGCCAGAAGGCGCATCGCGCCCGCCTGCCCGTGCGCGTGCTCTGCGCCGATATGCGGAGATTCCGGCTACCGGAGCCGGTCGATTTGATCACGTGCGAATACGATGCCCTGAATCACGTTCCGCGTAAGGCCGACCTGCGGTTGGTGGCAAGGGCAGTGGCGCGGGCACTGCGGCCGGGCGGTTACTTCCTCTTCGACGTGAATAATCGCTTGGGGTTTGAGCGATGCTGGTCGAGTACCTTCTGGATTGAAAAGCCGGGCGTGGTAATGGTGATGCGTAACAGCCATGACCGCCGGCGCGACAGGGCCTGGAGCGATATCGAATGTTTCATCCGGGAGGGAAGCCTCTGGCGACGGCATCAGGAACGCGTCAACGAGGTCTGCTGGAGTGCTGACGAGATCCGTCGCACGCTGCGCGAGGCAGGCTTTGACCGGCTACGTGCGTGGGATGCTACTCCGTTCTTCAAGGGCAATCCGCTGATCCGTCCTGGCTGCCGCACGGTGTATCTGGCGCGTAAGTCCTCCGCCTGAATGCGTCACGGGTCTGTTGCCTCTGTGGCACCGCCCCGGACGCGTTTATGAAAGGCCGCCGCAGGCGGAGACGGTCAGCACGGCGGCGCTCATGGCCTGGGGAAGAACCGCGCGGCGAAAGCCTCGAACACCTTCTGGTTGTGATCCTGCTCCACGCCCTCGACGTGGGGCGAAACGAAGGTCACGGGCTTGATCCCGCGCGCCGCCAGCCGCGCGCCCGTCTCCGCCACCAGCGACATGGCGATGAACACCGCCGCCATGGTCGAGCCCGCCGCCACCTTCTCCGGCGTGCCGATATCTACCAGGGCGTCCTCCGGCGGCACGCAGTTGTCGATGGCGATGTCGGCCACATCCGACAACGCCTTCCCGCTGCTGTGCCCGGGCCGCGCCACGCTGCGGTTGGCATGGGAAGAGACCGTGACCACCGCCAATCCCTTCTTCTTCGCCTCCAGGGCCACCTCGAGGGGCGCGGCGTTCATCCCGCCGTGGGAGAACACCAGCATGCCGTCGCCCGCCCGCAGGGGGTAGCTTTGCAGGAACACCTCCGCGTAGCCTTCCCTCCGTTCCAACCACAGCAGCTCGCGCGCGCCGCCCGGGCCGATCACGTTGAACCACATCAGCCGGGGATCGTACAGCGGGAAGAAACCCACGAAGCTGCCGTAGCGCGGGAAAACGTCCAGCACCGGGATCACCGAGTGGCCGCTGCCGAACAGGTACACGGTACGGCCTGCGGCGATGGCCGCAGCCATGGCCGCCCCCGCCTGCCGGATCTTCTCGCTCTGGGTGCGCTCGACCTCAGCCAGCACGGCCGAGATCCTCTCATAGTAGTTCCGCGCAGACATCAGTCACCTCTCAGCAACGCCAACCGCGCGGCCCCCAGCAAGCCGGCGTCTTCGCCCAGCGAGCTCAGTTCGAGACGAACCTCGCGGGCCGCCAGCGGCTGGGCCCATTCGAGCATGTGGCGGCGGACGCCCGCCAGCAGCAGGTCGCCGGCCTGCATGAGCCCGCCGCCCAGCACCACCATCTGCGGGTTCAGGGCGCT
>CAZIRH010000613.1:0-2223 GCA_964541065.1 uncultured Solibacteraceae bacterium | reverse complement strand
TGCTCTGCCACCCCCACCAGCCGCGGGAAGTAGACGTAACGCGGGGTGCGGGCCTTCTGCCGCTCCAGGGCCGCGAACCAGAACATCCGGTCGCGGCTGATCGGCCCGCCCGCCGAGCCGCCGTACTGGTGCTGGTTCTCGAGCGACTGCCGCTTGAAGGGGTTCTTCAGCCCCAGTTCCTTGTGCCGGAGCTGGTAGAACGCGTCGCCGTGCAGCGCGTTGGTGCCGGACTTGGTGATGGCGTTCATCACCCCGCCGGTCGAGCGCCCGTACTCGGCCGTGTAGCCGGTGACCACCATCTGGAATTCCTGGATGGCGCTCTGCGGCACGGTGAAGGAGAAGTTCGAGCGCTCGCCGCCCCGGATGCCCCCGAAGAAGGGCTGGTTGTAGTCGGCGCCGTCCACCATGACGTTCGAGTTGATGCCCTTCTGGCCGGCGAAGGAGAGCTGGTTGCGCTTCTCCTCGACCTGCACGGTGGGCAGGGCCAGGGCGAAGTCCTGGAAGCGGCGTCCGTTGATGGGCAGGTCGCGGATAGCGGTGGAGTCAATGACCCGCGAAGCCGCCGGCGCCACGCTGACCAGCGTCTCGCCCACCTCGACCGTGGTGGTGGTGGCTTGCACCTGAAGCGTGACGTCGGCGCTGACCGTCGAGCCGACGTTCAGCACCAGCCCGGAAACCGTGGTGGCGGCGAACCCCGCGGCCTGCGCCACGAGCTCGTAGCGCCCCGGGTCCAGGGCCACCGCCCGGTACTGGCCCAGCTCACCGGTTGACAGCTCGCGCACAAAGCCGGTGTCCAGATTCCTGATCCGCACCGTGGCGCTCGGGATGGCGGCCTGCCTCGGATCGTAGACCGTCCCGACGATTTGACCTTTGTTGGCATCGGCCTGCGACCAGGCCAGCGTCGCCAGGAGCAGCAACACTGCGATACCGCAGCACAACCTAGGCATAGACGAACCCCCCAGAGGCGAGATCAATTCCCATGGTACTACGGGGCAGGAGCATCCCTTGGGCGCTTGCCAAACTGCGCGGCTTCAAGATAGAGTTGAGCAGATCGGAAGCCCGAGGAGGAGCAGATCATGGCCTTCTGTAGCAACTGTGGTTCCCCGGTTTCGGGGAGCTTCTGCGGCAAATGCGGCCGATCCGTCGAGCCGCCTCCCGCCGGCCCGCCCGGCCAGCCCCCGCAGCCGCCACCCGCCAGCGGGGAACTAGCCGACAATCTGGCCTGCGCGCTGGCCTACATCCCCGGTGCCGGCCTGGTGATTGCCATCGTGTTCCTGGCGGTGGCGCCGTACAACCAGAAGAAGAGCATCCGCTTCGACGCCTGGCAGTCGATCCTGCTGCACGTCGTCTGGATCGTGGCGGCCGCGCTGATCGGCGTGGTGTTCCCGTGGCACATCGGCTACCGCCTGGAGCAACTGCTGCACCTGGCCGCGGTCATCCTGCTGGTGTTCATGATGTGGAAGGCCTACCAGAACGAGAAGGTCGTTCTGCCGGTCATCGGCCCTATCGCCGACAAGCAGGCCTAGCGGGTCGCAGGCGCCCCTGGCCTATTCCCCCGCGGCCTTGGCCTCGACCCGAGCGGCGAACCGGGCCACGTCGATGATCACCCGCTGGTGGGTCCCCTGGGCGATCTTCTCGCGCTCGTCCCAGGCCTCGAGCCGAAAAGTGACTCGACGGCCCTCCACCGCGGTCACCTCCGCCTGTAGACGTACCTGCATGCCGACGGGCGTGGCAGCCAGGTGGCGCAGGTCCACGTGCTCGCCCACCGAGTCGTCGCCCTCCTGGAGCCGTTCTTTCAACAGGTTGCGGGCGGTGATCTCCAGGTAGCCGATGAGATGGGGTGTGGAGAGCACGCGGGCGGCCTCTATGCCCAGGAAGCCAATGGCTACCTCGTTGGTAACAATGAGGTTCTCCTCACGCCTGAGTCCAATGGCGACTCCCGCCATGCGCCCATGTTACCGCAACCCGGCCCAGCCCCCCGAGAAAATCGAGATCGCCCTGTTTTACGGTAACGTCCGGCTTGCTTTCGCCATCCTAGGACTGGTAGAGTGGTGATGAGGTACGTGTCGCACGCGGCGCTAGGAGTGTATTTGTGAAGCTGGCAGCCGGGGCGTTGAGCGCGCTCCTAATGGCGAGCATGGTGGCATTCGCCGACTCCCGTCCAGAGCCATCCCTCGACTCTCCGGGGGAGATCTTGGGCCGCTACCTGAGCGCCATGCAGAC
>CAZIRH010000612.1:0-2233 GCA_964541065.1 uncultured Solibacteraceae bacterium | reverse complement strand
CCGGCGCCCTGGACCGCCTCACCGGCCGTCTCGTCCGCGGCCACCAACCCGGCCCCAGGCGCGGAGATTGGTGGGAGTCAGGGGCGGTGTCCCCGGAACTGCGGGGAGGCCCTAGCGCAACTTCGACAGTGCCCTGCGTAGCGGGCTTCTATGGGGGCGTAGCGCGGACCTTCGCCACTACAGGGGTGGTTTGGGGGCTGGCGGCGGGGTTGTGGGGGTGTTAGTTGGTCAGGACGGCGGGCAGGGGTAGGAGCTGCAGGGCGCCCAGGATCGCCTCGGCGCCGGGCGGACGGCGTTGGGTGATGCAGTCAAAGAGCTGGTCGCCGACCTGGGCGCGGACGAGATGGATCGGCTCGAGCGTCTCCAGAGCCCGAGGCGCGGATTGGGGACAGCCGGCGGCTTCGAGGCGCAGCTCCAGCAGGCGCTCGAGGAGGTAGGCGAGCAGACAGACGAAGATGTGGCCGCGGACGCGGCTGGGGGCGTAGTGGTAGATCGGGCGCAGTTCGATGGTGTCCTTTAGTTCGCGGAAGGCGTGCTCGACCTGCTGCAGGGTCTTGTAGGCGGCGAGCATGTCAGTCGGCGACAGGTCGGGGGCGTCGGTCTGCAGGAAGTAGTAGCCGTCGAGGGCGGCGGCCTCGCCCAAGACGTCCGGGCGGAAAGCAAACTCGAAGTGGCCGTCGCCGAGGGAGCGGACGGTGAAGTAGCGCTTCGCGCGGGCGGCGGTGAGGACGGACGCAGCGGCCGCGACGATCTGGTCATGGTCGCGCAGCGTTCCGGCGGCCACTTGCCGTTGCAGGTCTTCCAGAGCCTCGCGGGCCCTCGTAAGGCGGCGGTCCCGGATCTGGGCTTCCTGCTCGGCGCGTTCGGGGTTGTAGCAGACCAGGTAGGTAAGTCCGTCGCGCTCGATCCGGCGGGCCATCACCTGACCACCGGCCGGATCGTCCAGCGTCCATTCGATACCGGCCGCCAACTCCCGCGCGAGGGCCCGCCGCTTGGGCAGGGCGATCAGGTGCTGGAAGGGGGAGGCCGCCAGCCGCGTCAGGTTGGCCTCGGTCATCACGCCACCGTCGGCCACGAAGATCGCGCGCTGAATCGGGAAGCGCTCCCGCAGATGCCCGAGCGCCTCCTCCAGCGTCTGGTGATCGACGCGGTTGCCCTCGAAGACCAGATGGGTAATCGGCAACCCGCGCCGATCGACGGCCAGCGCCAGGATGAGTTGCTTCTGGTCGCCCCGCCGATCGCGCGAGTAACCGTACGCCGCGTCGGGCGGTCCGTCGCCTTCGAAGTAGGTGCTGGTGAGATCGTAGAAGACCAACGACAGGTCGCGCTCGAACAGGTCGCTCAACCGCAGGAAGAGCGCCTCTTCGATCTCAAACCGCCGCTCGTGGAGCAGGTCCAGCGCCCGGTAGCAATGCTGCACCTGGACGCGCTCGACATCGAAGCCCTGCAGGTACACCTGCGGCAGCCAGCGGACCAGCGCCAGCTTGCTGCCCGGAGCGCTCAGCCGATGGGCGACCATCAGGAAGGCGACGCGCTCGACCTCGAACTCGACGGCCCGCGCTTGCGTGAGTCGCCGCAACAGGGCCGGCAACTCCAGCTCTTCCCAGAGCCGGCGCAACACGAGGAGGTCCGCATAGTGACGGCTGTCCAGGGCCGCGACGGGCGGAGGGTTGGCTTCCAGGCCGAGCGCGCGCTTGAGCGAGCTGACCAGGCGCCGCCGCTCACGCTCGGAAGCGCCGGCCACGTTGCCGAACGAGTGGAGCACCCGCTGCCGAGTGCGTGAACCCTCGCGGTAGCTCTCGACGAGCTGCAGGTGCTCGTAGACCTGATCGCGGTAGCGCTTGCGGGTGAGCTTGAAGTACATTTCACCCGCGATTGTACCACGACTCAAGTCCAAGTTTCAAGCTATCGCGCAAACATTTTCGCCAGCACAAAACCGCTCGGAGATAGCCGGACCTGCCCGTACAGGCCCCTATCAGCCCCATAGCGCCGATCAGGGGTCAGACCACTGTCGAAGATGCGCTAGAGGTTTTCTAGCCTGGAAGCAAGAAGAGTGCCGACACACCGGGCTTTCCTGGGCAGGAGAGCTGACCCGATGGAGGCACTTTCCAGATGAAGCGCAGTTCGAGGACCCGAAGGCGGACACCTGCTCGGCCAACGGTCCCGCAGCCGGTGGAGCGGTTCACGGGCGGGGTGATGACGCGGTATGGCGGCGCGGGGTTGCTCCGGCGGT
>CAZIRH010000611.1:0-2235 GCA_964541065.1 uncultured Solibacteraceae bacterium | reverse complement strand
GTGTGAGCGCGGCGCTGGCCGGCCTGATCGCCGCCGGGCTCAAGGGATTGCGGCGCACCGCCCCACCCGCACCGGCCGCGCCTGCGTTTGAGGCCGGGATCTCCGTAGTCATCCCCTCCCGCAACGGCAGGGAGCTGCTGGAGCGGCTGCTGCCCGGGGTGGTGCGCGATCTGGCGGGCATCCCGGCCGAGGTCATTGTGGTGGACAACGGCTCGGACGACGGAACCGAGGAGTACTTGCGCGCCGCCCGTCCGGAGGTGGTCGTGGAATCGAGCCCCGCGCCGCTGGCCTTCGCCGTGGCCGCCAATCGCGGCATCCGGCGGGCGCGCTTCTCCCACGTCTGCCTGCTCAACAACGACATGGAGATCCAGCCGGGCTTTTTCGCGGCGCTCCGCGGAGCCTTCGAGCGGGTGCCCGATCTGTTTGCGGCCACCGCGCAGATCTTCTTCCCGTCGGGCGCGCGGCGCCAGGAGACCGGCAAGGCGGTGATGCCGCCGCCGGCCAGGCGCAGCCGCGAGGAGTTTCCCGTCCGCTGCGAGCTGCCCATTCCGGGCGAGGACCTGAGCTACGTGCTCTACGGCAGTGGCGGCTGCACGCTCTACTGCCACCGCAAGCTGCGGCAACTGGGCGGCCTCCGCGAGACCTTCCGGCCCGCTTACGTCGAGGACCTGGACCTGGGCTACCGTGGCTGGCTGCGCGGGTGGCCCACCGTGTTCTGCGCCCACGCGCGCGTCATGCACTATCACCGGGCCACCACGTCGCGTTACTACACTTCGGAGGAGCTGGCGCGCTGCCTCGAGACCAATTACCTGCGCTTCCTGGCGCAGAGCGTCTGCTCGTCGCGCCTGTTCCGGCGCCTGTGGCGGGAAGCCCTGCGGCGGCTGGACCGGCGCGCCGCCCACCGCGAGCCGGCGGCCCTGGCCGCCCTGACCCGCGCTTGGCGCGCCCCTGGCTGGACGGAGCGTCCGGTGCGCCCCGCCATCTCCGAGGAGCTGGTGCTGGCGCTCGGCAGCGGGTTGGTGGCGGTCTTCCCGGGCCAACCCGCGCGCGGGCGTCCCGTGGTGCTGCTGGCCAGCCCTTACCTGCCGTTTCCGCTGTCGCACGGCGGCGCGGTACGCATCTTCAACCTGATGCGGCGGGCCGCGGCGGAGTTCGACCAGGTGCTGGTGGCCTTCGTCGAGGACCTGGCTCCGCCGCCCCCCGAGTTGCTGGATCTGTGTACCGAAATCGTCCTGGTGCGCCGCCTCCTCAGCCACCAGCGGCCACGGACCCCCCGCCCCGACGTGGTCGAGGAGTTCTCCTCGCCCTCCTTCGCCGCCGCGCTCCGCCAGACCATCCGCAAGTGGCGTCCGGCCATCGTGCAGCTCGAATTCACCCAACTGGCGCAGTACGCCGCCGATTGTACGCCCGCGAAGACCATTCTGGTCGAGCACGACATCACCTTCGACCTCTACGAGCAGATGCTGCGCCAGAGCGACGACTGGGCCCTGCGTCAGGAGTACCCGCGCTGGCGCGCCTTCGAGACGGCTGCCTGGAGGACCGTGGATTGTGTCGTCACCATGTCGGAGAAGGACCGGCGCGTGGTCCGGGGGGCGCGAGCGGAGTGCCTGCCCAACGGCGTGGACCTTGAGCGCTTCCAACCGGCCGCCCGCGAACCGGACCCGCGACGGCTGCTGTTCATCGGCTCCTTCGCCCACCTGCCCAACCTGCTGGCGGTCGAGTTCTTCCTGCGCGAGGTGTGGCCCCGCTTGCAGCCGCTCGCTCCGGCGCTGCACATCATCGCCGGGGCGCGCCACCGCTCCTACCTGACGCAGTACAGCGACCGGGCGCGTGTGGACCTGAGGCAGCCGGGCCTGGAGGTCGAGGACTTCGTCGCCGACGTGCGTCCGGCCTACGAGCGCGCCACGGTGGTGATCGCCCCGCTCCGGGCCTCCGCCGGCACCAACATCAAGATCCTCGAGGCCATGGCCATGGGGAAGGCCATCGTCAGCACTCCGGCGGGGATCAACGGCCTGGATCTCGAACCCGGGCGCGACGTCATGGTAGCGGAGACGGCCGAGGATTTCGCCACCGCCCTCAAGCGGCTGCTCCGTGAACCCGAGCGCTGCCGCGCCCTCGAAGCCCAGGCCCGCGCCACGGCTTGCCAACGCTACGGCTGGGACGCCATCGCCCGGGCGCAGGCGGACGTGTATGCGGGCCTGCTCAAACGCGGGGACAGACGGAACGTTTAACGTT
>CAZIRH010000610.1:0-2239 GCA_964541065.1 uncultured Solibacteraceae bacterium | reverse complement strand
GGGAGTATGCGGCGCGTGTGCTGGCCTCGGCTCCGCTCCTCTCGGCCCTGCTGGTGTTGTGCTCCTGCGGCGCGCCCGTGCCGGAGGGCTACCCGCCGCCTCTCCAGCGCCGCCCGCCTCAGGGACCCGAGCCGCGCACGGTGTCCAGCTTCGTCAACATGAACGACGCGGACGCGGAAGCCTATATCGTCCGGGACATCGCCTCCTCGAGCGAGGGCGGCGCGTGGCGGTGGACGTTCCAGCGCCCCGAGCTGCGTTTCTGGCTGGACAGCGCGAAGGGCCAGAAGCTGGTGGCGGATTTCGCCATCGCCGCCGCCACCTTCGAGAAGACCGGACCGGTCACCGTCACCTTCTATGTCAATGACAAGCTGCTGGCCAGGCAGCGCTGTCCCAAACCTGGACAGTACCGCTTCCAGAAACCGGTCCCGGCTGCGTGGCTGCGCACGGACACCTTCACCAGGGTGGCGGCGGAGGCTGACAAGCTCTGGGTATCGCCCACCGACGGAGCGCGGCTGGGGTTCATCCTGGCGCGGATGGGGTTCCTTCGCTGATGCCGGCGCCGGTCACCATTCTGCTGGCCGCGGGATTCACGGTGGCGGCGTGCGTGGCGGCGGGCAAGCTACTGCTGTGCCGGCTGGGTCTGCGCTTTGCGCGCCTGGAACGGGGCGTGTTCGCGTTTGTGGCGGGCGCGGCCTGCTGGAGCGGGCTGGTCTTTTTGCTGGCCGCCGCACGCCTGGCCCGACGCAACGTCTTGCTGGCCGCAGGCGTGCTGGTGATCCTGGCGGCGCTGAAATGGGGCCGCGCCGAGCCGCTGCCGTCGCCCCAGCCGCCGCGCTTGCCGCCTTTGTGGAAGGCGCTGGTCGCGGTGGTCTTCGGCGCCTTCACGGTGCTGTACTTCTTCAACGCTCTGGCGCCGGAGGTCAGTCCCGATGGCAGCACGTACCATCTCGGCGCCGTGGCCCGCTACCTGCGCGAGCACGGCCTGGTGCGCATCACCACCAGTATGTACGCCAACCTTTCCCAAGGCATGGAGATGCTGTTCCTGTTCGCTTTCGCCTTCGGGAAGCACTCCGCGGCGGCGCTGGTGCACTTCGCCTTCCTGGTGACGCTGCCGCTGGCCATGCTGGCCTACGGGCGGCGGATCGGGTTTCCGCGGGCGGGCGTAGTGGGCGCCCTGCTGGTCTATGCCAGCCCGCTAGTGGGCGCCGACGGCAGCAGCGCCTACAACGACGTGGCGACGGCCTGCGTGCTGTTCGTTATTTACTACCTGCTGGAGATCTGGGACAGCGAGCGGCAGCCGGCGCTGCTGGCGGTCATCGGCCTGCTGGCCGGCTTTGCATACGCGCTGAAGTACACGGCGTTCCTGGCGGTACCCTACGCTTTGGCCATGGTGGGCTGGAGGCTGCGGCGCGCCCGGCGTCCGCTGCTCGGCCCACTGGCCCTCATCACGGCGTGCGCCTTGGCGATGATCGTGCCCTGGGTGGCCAGGAACTGGATCTGGCTGGGCAACCCGGTGTCGCCGTTCTTCAACAGCTTGTTCCCCAACCCGAGCGTCTACGTTTCCTTCGAACAGGACTACACCGGGCAGATGCGGCACTACCTCGGGCTGAGCAGTTGGTGGGCCATCCCCCTGGAGGCCACGGTGCGCGGAGAGGTGCTGCACGGCTTCCTGGGGCCGGTGTTCCTGCTGGTGCCGGTGGCCTTGCTGGCACTGCGCTATAGGGAAGGGCGCCGCCTGCTGGTGGCGGCGCTGGTGTTCGCGCTCCCCTACCCGAGCAACGTGGGCGCGCGCTTCCTGATCCCCAGCCTGCCCTTCGTGAGCCTGGCCCTGGGACTGGGGTTGCTGCCCCGCTGGCACCGGGTGGCGCCGGTGATCGTGGCGGCGCACGCCCTGCTCTCCTGGCCGGCGGTCGCGGGCCTCTACTGCGAGCGGTACGCCTGGCGGCTGAGGGACATCCCGGTCGAAGCGGCGCTGCGGCAGATCCCCGAGGAGCGGTTCCTCTCGGACCGGCAGCCGCGCTACACCCTGGCTCAGGCGATCGAACGGCAGGTGCCCCCGGAGGGCAAGGTGTTCATGTACGACCAGACGCCGAACGCCTACACGTCGCGCGAGCTGGTGGTGGGCTACGAATCGGCGTTCGGCAACCTGCTCGGTGACATTCTTCTGGCGCCTGTGGCGCTGGACGAGCAGCCGCTGTGGGAGCTCGAGTTCCGGTTCCCCGCGCAGGAGGTGCGCAAA
>CAZIRH010000609.1:0-2241 GCA_964541065.1 uncultured Solibacteraceae bacterium | reverse complement strand
TCGGCTCGGAGGGCAGTTCACTTGGTCTTCACTGGCGAGAAAGTTCGCCAGGACTACGCGGAGCCGACGCCTGAACTCGGACCCTATCGGACCATCAAGGGAATTCGACTGATCCCGCTGGCAGACTTGATCCGCATGAAACTCACGAGCTTTCGCGCCAAGGACGAAGCGCATCTGAAGGATCTGGACGAAGCGGGCCTCCTCACGCCGGACATCGAAGCCGGTCTTTCGCCGATCCTGCGTGAAAGACTAGCCCAGGTTCGCGCTCGCGAGTAGGGACGAGCAGGCCTCGTTCTCATCGGCCTTTTCGCCCCCGCGGCTATTCGCAGCGGAGGGCATCCAGGGGATCGGATCTGGCGCCGCGGCGGGCGGGGCCGAGCATGGCAATGACCGCGGCCGCGGCGAGAAGTAGCGCGGCGCCGCAGTAGAGGAGCGGGTTGGCGGTGTCGAGCCGGAGGGGCGAGCCTTGGAAGCTCTGCTCGAGACCCGCGGCTACGGCTACCGACAGCCACAGGCCGGCCAGCAGGCCCTGTACCACGGGCTTCCCGCCGGAGAGGAAGACTTCGCGGATGATGTCCAGCCTCTGGGCGCCCAAGGCCACGCGAATTCCCAACTCCTTGGTCCTCTGGTTTACGGCGAACGAAACCGCGCCGTAGATTCCGGCGGTGGCCAGCAGGGTCGCCACCACTCCCAGGATCGCGATCAACGCCACTGCGTTCCACAAGTCTTCGGTGACCTGGTCGATCCAGTTCTGCATCAGGCGCCCCATGCCCAGCAAATGCGGATCCACCTCGCGGATGGCGGCCCGCACGGCCGCGGCGCCCGCCGACGCGCCGGCATCGAACCGCACGGACATCACATTGCGTATCGGATCGAGGCGCCACGCCCGGTACAGGACCGGGTTTTCGGAGCCGCCGAACCGGAGGGGATCGACATCCCTGGCGACGCCCACCACCGTGACGCTGCCGCCGGGTAGTGCCAGGACTTTGCCGATGGGGTCTTGCCTGGGCCAGAAGGCCTTGGCGAGACGTTCGGAGATGATGACCGAGGATACCTCCCACAACTGGAACTCGCGGCCTCGCTGTAGAGGTATGCCCAGCGTTTCAAAGAATCCCGAAGACGCCGTATACACATCCACAGGCTGGCTGGCATCCGGCCGGGTGGGCGGGCGCAACTCGATGGTGGCGTGGTCAGCCAAGGGAATGCCTTCGGAGAAAGCGACGGAGCGCACGCCTGGAAGCGCCTTCACTCGCTGGCCGATCGCCAGCAATTGCACGGCTGCCGCCTGAAACGTGGTGTTATCCGGAAAAAACAGCGGGGCAACCACGACCTTTTGCGGGAGATAGCCGGGATCGGCCTGAAGGGTGCGGCCTTCGGCCTGGGCAAAGAGCGCCGCCCCTACCAGCAGCACCATGCTCATGGCCACCTGGGCGCTGACCAGCAGGCCTTCCAGACGCCGGGCGCCGCCCGCACGGAAAACGCCCCCGCCTTTGAGCGACCCCGTGAGGTCCACCTTCAACGACTCGAGGGCCGGCGCCAGGCCGGCCAGGGCCCCCGTCAGCAGCACGGCCCCCGCGACGTAGGCAAACGTGCGCCAATCCGGGGGCACCGGAAAATCCGGCGGCTGGGCCGCGACTAGCCGGAAGAGAGGCTCGGGGAGGCGCCACGCCAGATAGATGCTGGCCGCGCCCGCCACGGCCGCCAGCAGCAGGCTTTCCGTCACCAGCATACGGACCAGCCGGATACGTGGGGCGCCCAGCGACAGCCGGACGGCGATCTCCCGTTTTCGCGCTACCGCGCGCGCCAGCAGCAGCGTGGCGACGTTGGCGCAGGAGATGAAGAGCACCAGGTTGAAAGCGCCCAGGAAGAAACCCATCAGCATGAGTTGCTGGCCCGTCAGGGTCAGTTCCAGCTCCTCGATCCAGGAGCCATCGGTGGTTACGATGGCGGTCTTGCGCCCGAGGTGTAGACGGTCCTGCTGTTCCGCCAGAATGCCCAGTTCGGCCTGGGCCTCCGAGCGCGAGACTCCCGGGGCCAGCCGGCCCGCCAGGGACAACCAGAGCTCCTCCTCGCGAAACAGGTTGGGCGCGCTGGGTTCGAAGTGCATTTGCGCCGTGTAGGGCAGCCAGATGCTGGCGGACCGCGTCCAGCCCGCCGTCCGGGTCCAGCCCGCGGTCCGGGTCGGGACGACGCCGACGATGGTGACCGGCAATTCGTCGGGCAACCGCGCGAGGAAATACG
>CAZIRH010000608.1:0-2261 GCA_964541065.1 uncultured Solibacteraceae bacterium | reverse complement strand
ACTACTCCGGCGGGCAGCTCACCAACTTCGGCGTCCACTACATGGACATGCTGCGCTGGTGTCTGGGCCAGGACGCCCCGCGCGCCGTCACTGCGCTGGGCGGCAAGTACGCCGTCCAGGACAATCGCGAGATCCCGGACACGCTCGAGGTGCTCTGGGAGTTCGACGGCCCCACCCTGATGGTTTTCTCGCAGTACAACTGCAACGCCGCCCGGGCCGACGCCCAGGGCGCCGAGATGGAGCTGCGCGGCACCAAGGGCACCATGTACATTCACGGCAACCGCTGGGAGGTGGTGCCGGAATCACTGGCCCAGGTGGACGTGCCGGCGCGCACCCCGGTGGACCGCGTCACCGAGCGCGCCTGGGGGCCTTCGCGCAAGCCCGTCATCGAGGGCCGCGCCCTCAAGGGCTCCGCCAGCACCGCCTTCCACGCCCGCAACTTCCTGGACTGCGTCAAGAGCCGGGCCAAGTGCAACTGCGACATCCTCACCGGACACCTCTCGACCTCGGCCACCATCATCGGCAACATCGCGCTCAACACCAAGAGCTACCTCGAATGGGACGCTCGGGCCGAGCGCTTCACTGACAACCCGGCGGCCAACCGTTTCCTGCACTACCAGTACCGCGCGCCGTATAAGCTGGGATGAGGAGGCTGCCGCCGTGACACGACGAGAGGTTCTGGTGGGCGCAGCCGCTTTCTGGCAGGCGAAACCGCCTGCCCCACTGCTGTGCATCTTCTCGAAGCACCTGGCCGACTTGAACTACGAGCAGCTCGGCAAGACCTCGCACGAGCTGGGCTTCCACGGCGTCGATCTCACCGTGCGTGCCAAGGGGCATGTGCTGCCGGAGCGCGCCGCCGAGGACCTGCCGCGGGCCGTCGAGACGGTGCGCGCGCACGGCGTCGCTGTGCCCATGATCACCACCGAGCTGCTTTCGGCGTCGCATCCCACGGCGCGGCCCATCTTCTCGACCGCCGGCCCCGTGAAGATTCCCTACCTCAAACCGGGCTACTGGCGCTGGGGCAGCCAGGACCCCGAGAAGCGCGTGGTCGAGGTGCATCGCGATCTCCTGGGGCTGATGGAGCTGGGCAAAGAATTCGGCGTCCAGATCGGCTTCCACAACCACTCGGGCGACTACGTGGGCATGGCCATCTGGGACACGCGCGAGATCATCCGCGAGCTGGATCCCCGCTGGGTGGGCTACTACTTCGACCCCGGCCACTCGGTCGTCGAGGGCGGCTTGACCGGCTGGCAGGTGGCCCTCAAGCTGGTGGCGCCGCGCCTGAAGATGATCGCGCTCAAGGATTTCTACTGGGCCAAGCAGGACGGCCGCTGGCGCGTGCGCTGGTGTCCCATGGGCGAGGGCATGGTGGACTGGACCCGAGTCTTCGCCGCCTTCGCCGCCGCCCGCTTCACCGGCCCCATCTCGCTCCACGTCGAGTACAACCCGCCCGACGAGCTGGCCGCCATCGCCCAGGATCTGGCCTTCATCAAGAAGCAGGTCAGAGCCGCCTACGGCGTGACCTGAGCCACTGCCCTCGGCAACCGCAGCGCCCTCGAACGGGTCATCGACCAGTACCAGGTCACCAAAGACCCCAGCAGCGGCACCTGCCTCAGCCTCGAAACCCTCGCCACCGTCCGCTCCCTCCTCGCCTGGCGGATGTGAAAAAATCCGGGGACACTCCGGGCTGGGCCCGTCAAACCAGTCGCCTACCGATGAGCGCAGGCGTGTCCCCAGGATTTTTTCGCACGTTCCTGGCACCAGGACGCGTGCTCCATGATTCCGCTGAAACAAACCTAACCCCTCCGACAGGTGCCTCTCAGCCTGCGCTCTCCCGCATCTCACGCCAGCGGCATCAGGTAACACCAGCCCGCCAGATCTGCCGTATCCGAGGCAACTCCCGCCCTTTCAGAAACTTCCATTACTGGCGAGCCCCGACCATTTCAAAGGCGAGCTCAACGCTCGTTACACCGCCACCGGGCAGATCGCTGTCCGCAACAGCCCCTCTTGCCGCGACCCTCCAGCAGCTAACGCTAGGCTTCAGCCGCTGGGAATAGCCGCAGCAAGGCACGAGCGGACGCTATTCCCAGTCGCCTGCAAACCCTTGTTAGGCCCCGCTGCGCCCCCGAGCCTCGGCCTGACCGGCCCACGCAGACCCCACGGCATCACCCGTTCACGCCCTCAGGCAAATATCATGCGATTGACTCGAAATTCGAGACCTGCCACCTTTTCCGGCTCTGCGCCAGAATTCGTGGGGGGGG
>CAZIRH010000607.1:0-2266 GCA_964541065.1 uncultured Solibacteraceae bacterium | reverse complement strand
CCGCGCTGGCCCGAGGACAGGCGCCGCGTCCCTGGCCGGCGGCGACGGCTCTCGGTTCGTTGTGCCACTACCTCTCGGCGGCTGATCCGCGCCATTACCAGCCGGCCAACATGACCTTCGACCTGCTGCCGCCGCTGGACGAGCCGGCGCGGCGCCGGTGGCGTCACGACAAACGCGCGCGCCACGCCGAGGTCTGCCGCCGCGCGCTCGAGCAGCTTGAGGAGTACCTCGGAAGCCCGTAAACTGGGAGCAGCTTGTCGGAGCTGGAACGCCACATCGACCGGTTCCTGGAAGAGCTCAAGCGCGAGAACGCCTCGGCGCACACCTCGCGCAGCTACGCGGCCGACCTGCGCCAGTTCGTCGCGCACTTCGCCGGGAAAGGCAGCGAGCCGCCTCGCCCGCAGGACCTCGACATGCTCGCCTTGCGGGGGTGGCTGGCCGGTCTTTACGAACAGCGCCTGAGGGCGGTGAGCATGCGGCGCAAGCTCGGCGCCGTGCGCTCGTTTTTCCGCTACCTGGTGCGGGAAGGCGTCCTCGAGGTCAACGTGGCGCGCCTGCTGCGCACGCCCAAGACCCCCAAGACGCTGCCGCGCGTGATGACCGCCGAGCAGACCAACCGGCTGCTGGATCAGGTCGCGGAGGGCGCGCTCGAGCGGCCCCACCCGGCCCGCGATCTTGCCATCTTCGAGCTGCTCTACGGTTGCGGCCTGCGCGTCAGCGAGCTGGCCGGGCTGAACCTCGAGGACATGGACTTCGCCGAGCGCTGGCTGCGCGTGCGCGGCAAGGGCCGCAAGGAGCGCCAGGTGCCCTTCGGCTCGAAGGCCGCCGCCGCCCTCGAACGCTACCTGCCGAGGCGCCAGGCCCGGCCGGGCGAGCGCGCCCTGATCCTGAATCACCGCGGCGCCCGGCTCACCGACCGCGGCGTCCGCGGCATCGTTAAGCTCTACGCCACGCTGCTGGCCGGGGACCCCTCCATCCACCCCCACAGCTTCCGGCACGCCTTCGCCACCCACCTCCTGAGCGAGGGCGCCGACCTGCGGGCCATCCAGGAGCTGCTGGGCCACGCCCGGTTGTCCACCACGCAGAAGTACACGCAGGTGTCGTTGACGGATCTGATGGCGGTTTACGACCGGGCGCACCCGAAGGCGTGAACTCAACGACTGGATGGGTGAGAGCTGGCGGAGGGGATGCCCAGCCTCGAAGCCGGGAAGCGCACCAGGAGCACGTCGCCGCGCTCAAAGCTGGTCATAGGCCTCCATGCCCGGTGCGTTCCAGTCCTCTTCGAAGCTGGCCAACTGGCTGCGGACCAGGGCCGCTTGCTCGCGCGACCACCCCAGGCTGGCCACGCCGTTCCCCGCAGCCGGCGTGTCGGCGGGCGCCTGAGCCAGGATTGCCCTCAACAGGCTCTTGATCTCCTCCAGCTCTGCCAGTATCCTTTCCTCACGCACGGCTTGCCCTCACCTCCTTTATACCTCGCTTGCTGGCAGAGCGTCTGCCGACCTGCGGGCCATCCAGGAACTGCTGGGCCACGCCCGGCTGTCCACCACGCAGAAGTACACGCAGGTGTCGTTGACGGATCTGATGGCGGTTTACGACCGGGCGCACCCGAAGGCGTAAGCCCTTGTCCTGCGTAAACTTGCGAGCTCAGGTCGGCAGACTTGACAAGATTCGACTAAAGTTTGATAATGATATTGGACTAATGGCGGCCGCAGCCGCCAGCCGCGACCCCCGGTTGCGGCTGCCTTTTTAGGAGGGTTTGCGAGGATGAGCAAGATCATCGGGATCGACCTGGGGACCACCTTCTCGGTCGTCTCCGTCATGGAGGCGGGCCAGCCGGTCGTGATCCCGAACCAGGAGGGTGCCCGCACCACGGCTTCCGTGGTCGGCTTCGCCAAGAGCGGGGAGCGGCTGGTCGGGCAGGTCGCCAAGCGGCAGGCCGTCACCAACCCGGAGAACACGGTCTACTCGATCAAGCGCTTCATGGGGCGCCGCTTCGAGGAGGTCAGCGAGGAGATGAGGCTGGTGCCCTACCGTGTTGTTCGCGGCGACCAGGGCGACGCCCGCGTCGAGATCATGGGCAAGAAGTACTCCCCGCCCGAGATCTCCGCCATGATCCTCGGGAAGCTGAAAGAGGCCGCCGAAGCCTACCTGGGCGAGAAGGTCACCAAAGCGGTCATCACCGTGCCGGCCTACTTCAACGACTCGCAGCGGCAGGCCACCAAGGACGCCGGCAAGATCGCCGGCCTGGAGGTCATGCGCATCATCA
>CAZIRH010000606.1:0-2286 GCA_964541065.1 uncultured Solibacteraceae bacterium | reverse complement strand
CACGAAAACATCCTTGCGGCGCGCGCCCAGGGCCGCCCGCAGCACACGCTCGTTCTTGCCGCTCTCGTAGGGTCGCGCGGTGTCGAAGAAGTTGATGCCCAGGTCCAGCGCCCGCTGCAACACGGTGACATCCGAGACCGCTTCAGAGCCGCAGCCGACCTCGGTCACGCGCAAACCGGTCTTCCCCAGGATGCGGTACCGGAGCGGAACGGGGCCCTTGCGCGCCGCGGCCTGCGCGGCCAGACCGCCCACCAGGAAATCGCGCCTCGAAGAGGGATGGCTCATAACGGCTCCTCTGGCGACAGGATACAACAACAGGCTTCTCCGCCGCGCGACATTCCTGCCGCCGCGGGGTTAAGGTGTTCTCGGGGGAAAACGCATGGACAGGCGGGATTTTATCAGGACATCGGCGGGGCTGCTGGCGACGTGCGGCCTGCTTTCGGCCCGCAGCGCCCGGTCGGGCCGGCCCAACGTGGTGGTCATCGTGGCCGACGACCTGGGCTACGCCGAGCTGGGCGTGCAAGGTTGCAGGGATGTTCCCACTCCCCACATCGACTCGCTGGCCCGCAACGGCGTCCGCTTCACCGACGGGCACGTGTCTTGCCCGGTTTGCAGCCCAACGCGCGCCGGGCTGATGACCGGGCGCTACCAGCAGCGGTTCGGCCATGAGTTCAACCCCGGCCCGGCCGCCACGGCGGACGAAACCTTCGGCCTGCCGCTGAGCGAAAGGACGCTGGCCGACAGGATGAAGGCGCTCGGGTATGCGACCGGCATGGTGGGCAAGTGGCACCTCGGCTACAAACCCGCGTTGCACCCGCTCCAGCGCGGCTTCGACGAGTACTTCGGCTTCCTGGGCGGCGCGCACTCTTACGTGAACGCGCGAGCGGACCGGGCCAACCCCATTCTGCGCGGTGCCGAGCCGGTCGATGAGAAGGAGTACCTGACCGACGCTTTCGCCCGCGAGGCGGTGGCCTTCATCGACCGTCGTCAGCACGAACGGTTCTTCCTCTACCTGACCTTCAACGCGACCCACGGGCCCATGGAGCCGGTCGAGAAGTACACGTCCCGCTTCCCGTCGATCCAGGACCCGCGGCGCCGCACGTTCGCGGGGATGCTCGCGGCCCTGGATGAGGGCGTCGGCGCGGTGCTCAGGAAGCTGCGCGAGGCCGGCATCGAGGACAGCACGCTGGTCTTCTTCGTGAGCGACAACGGCGGCCCTACGGCGGTGAACACCGCGCGCAACGACCCATTCCGCGGCTTCAAGGGTCAAGTGCTCGAAGGAGGCATCCGCGTGCCGTTTCTGATGCAGTGGAAGGCGCGCCTGCCGGCGGGCCTGGTCTACACGCAACCCGTCATCGCTCTGGACATCCTGCCCACGGCGGTGGCGGCCGGCGGAGGCACGCTCCCGGAGAACGCGGCCGTGGACGGCGTGGACCTCGTGCCGTATCTCACCGGCAAGCACCAGGGCGCGCCCCACGAGGCTCTCTACTGGCGCTTCGGGCCGCAGGCCGCCATCCGCAAGGGAGACTGGAAGCTGCTCCGGCTGGCCGACGGGCCCTGGCAGCTCTACGATCTGGCCCAGGACCTCGGCGAGAAGAGCGATGTGGCCGCCGCGAATCCCGAGAAGGTGAAGGAGCTACAGGCAGCCTACGAGGCCTGGAACCAGCAGTTGGCTGCGCCGCGCTGGGGCCGCGCCAACCGCCGCGCCAAAAAGCTCGCGCGGGGACGTAGGGCTCGCCGGGCGGCCCGGTCGTAGGCGCCGCAAACCTTCAGCTCGGTCGGCCTACGGATTGACGCTCGGGCGGAACACCTTCAGCTCGAGGCCTGGAATCGCCCGAAAGTGGCGGACGTTTCCGGTCACCAGAACCGAGGCCGTCTGACGCGCCGTGGCGGCGATCAGCGCGTCGGCCACTTGGAGTCCGTCTGTCAGCGCGTGGTCCTCCATCAGGGTCGCCGCCAGATGGCTGATGGATTCGTTGACCACGATCACACGAAACCCGCCTTCCGTCAGGAAGCGGCGGATCACCTTGACCTCAGTGCGCGATCGCGCCCCCTGGAGCAGCTCCATGAGGGATATTATCGAGACGGCGCGGTCGGGAATCCAGATGCGGCCGTCGGCGAACTCGACCTGGCTCACGAAGGGCGCTCTGACCACGCTGAGCCACGCCTTGAACGCGCAGTCCTGTAGGATTGCACATCCCAGGTCTGGGAGCCGAAGCGAAGTTGGGCCGCCCGGGGGAAAGCGCGGATGCGTTGGTTCACCGTTCGGTCGGGGCCAGCGGTTCC
>CAZIRH010000605.1:0-2305 GCA_964541065.1 uncultured Solibacteraceae bacterium | reverse complement strand
CACGCCCGGCTGGGCGGGCATGACCTTTCGATGGGTGCCGTTGAGCGGATTCGCGCAGGGCGTCCTCCACCCGCCGCACTACCCGCCAGCAGCGCCGCTGGCCTGGTTGGCGCATGGGCTGGACTACGTGGCGCTGGCGGGCCTGCTGCTGGCCTGGCATTTAGCCTGGCGTGCGGTGCGCGAGCGCCCGCCTGGCACAGTCGAGATCGCCATCGGCCTGTTCGCGCTGCTGGGGTTTTTCTTGAGAGCGGGCCATTTCTGGGAAAGCGTCTACGCTTTCGGGCGGACGCTCACGCCGCTTCTGCTGTTGGTGGGTCTGAGCGGGCCGGCGAGGTCCCGGACAGCGCTGCTGCCGCTGGCGATCGTGACGCCGCGCGTGGTGCTTCAGTTGGGGCCGCAAGTGGTGGGGATCGCCAGGGGACTGCTAGCATGGTAAGTTGTCTCGCGAATCGCCTGCCTGGAACGAACCCGCCCGCTGGCCGCTGATGTACCTGGGCCTGGCCCTGACCACCCTGGCCACGCTGCTGCTGGAGCTGGCGCTCACGCGCATTTTCTCGGTGGTCTTCTACTACCACTTCGCCTTTCTGGCCATCTCGATCGCGCTGTTCGGCCTGGGCGCGGGCGGCATCTTCTCCTACGCGGTGGCCAGGTGGAGGGGAGGACTGTTCTGGAAGCTGGGCCTGCTAGGAGTGCTGGCCAGTCTGCTGGTGATCGTCTCGCTGGTGTTCCTGCTGACTCGCCAGGGGGCGCCGGGAGGGCTCACGCTGGGCCTGTTGTACTTCACGAGCGCGCTGCCGTTCTTTCTGGCCGGGACGGTGGTCTCGCTGGTGATTGCGGAGACCATCGAGCGGGTCGGGCGGGTGTACTTCTTCGACCTGATGGGCGCGGCGGGCGGCTGCCTGCTGCTGATTCCGCTGCTGGAGTGGGCCGGTGGTCCGGGGACGGTGGTGGCGGCGGGGACGGCGCTGGCGGCCTCGGCCGCCATCTGGTTCCACCTGGCGGTGAACCGGCGCGGGCGGATTGCGGCCGCGGCGCTGGCGCTGGGGCTGGCCGGCGTGGCCGTCTGGAACGCGGCCCGGCCGTGGATCGACGTGCGCTACGCCAAGGGCAAAGAGCTCAGCCGGGAGCGTTTCGTCAAGTGGAACAGCTTCTCGCGCATCGGGCTGACGGGGCAGGCGGGCTCGGCCATGATCTTCATCGACGCCGACGCCTCGACCGGCATCCCCTACCACGACTTCGACCAGCTCAGCGAGCGCGAGCGCTGGGACCTGCTGCACAAAGGCCCGGGCCTGCCCTACCTGCTGCGACCGGGCGCCAAGACGCTGGTGATCGGCGCGGGAGGCGGCTCGGACCTGGCGCGGGCGCTGGCTTCGGGCAGCCGCGATGTGACTGGCGTAGAGATCAACCCCATCATCGCCCGGACCATCATGCGGGAGCGGTTCGCGGAGCTGAGCCGCAGGCTGTACGAGCGTCCCGAAGTGCGCATCATGGTGGAGGACGGTCGCAGCTTTGTCCGCCGGACCCACGAAACGTACCAGGTGCTCCAGGCAACCCTGGTGGATACCTGGGCCTCGACCGCGGCCGGAGCCTTCGCGCTTTCGGAGAACAACCTCTACACCACCGAGGCGTTCGGCGAGTACCTGGGCCGGCTGACGCCCGACGGGCTGCTGGTGTTCACGCGCTGGGGGCTGGAGCCGCCGCGGGAATCCTTGCGGCTGGTGTCGCTGGCGGTGGAGGCTCTGGGCCGGCTGGGGGAGCAGGAGGCGTGGCGGCACGTGGCGGTGGTGCGGGAGGGCACCGAGCGGGACGTGGCCGGCTGGGGCGCCTCCGACACGGTGCTCATCGGCAGGAAGCCACTGCCGGCGGAGGACGTGGCCCGGTTGCGTGAGGCTGCCGCTCAGGGCGGCCTCCACGCCCTCTATCTGCCGGACGAGGAGCAGGCCAACCCCTTCTACCGGTTGCTGCGCAGCCCGGACCGCGGTGAGTTCCTGCGGAGCTACCCCTTCGACGTGTCGCCGGTGAGCGACAACCGCCCGTTCTTCTTCTACACCGTGCAGCCGCGCGAGGTGTGGGCGTTCCTGAAGGGCGCCTCGCGGCTGAGCGCCGACTACAACATCAACCGGGCGGTTCCGCTGCTGTTCGGCCTGCTGGGGGTGAGCCTGGCGGCCACCGTGCTCATCCTGGCACTGCCGCGGCTGCTGCTGGGCAGCCCGCTCCCACGGAACGGGGGCGTGTGGCGGTGGCTGTGGTATTTCTTATATGTATCTATAATCTTTTTTGAGATGTCCGACCACGCGTATTTCTT
>CAZIRH010000604.1:0-2305 GCA_964541065.1 uncultured Solibacteraceae bacterium | reverse complement strand
CGAGCCCACCATGAGTACCAGCGGCAGGCCGTAGTTAAGCGGATACTCCAGCCAGCCGACGCTCGGGAACGGCCGCAGCCACCCGCCCCAGAACAGCGTCGCCGCCACCGCGGCGATCACCACGATGTTGCAGTACTCGGCCAGGAAGTACCAGGCCCACCGCAAGCCGCTGTACTCGGTCATGAAGCCCGCCACCAGCTCGGACTCGGCCTCCGGCAAGTCAAATGGCGCGCGGTTGGTTTCCGCCACCGCCGCAATCATATACATGACGAAGGGCACGAGCATCAGGCCGTAGTTCTCGAACCCGAACCAGATGCCGCGCTCCTGCTGGGCCTTCACGATGCCCACCATGCTGAGCGTCCCGGCCATCATGACGCCGTTCAAGAGCGCAAACGCCAGGGCCACTTCGTAGCTGATCAACTGCGCGCCGCTGCGCAGCGTCCCCAGCAGCGCGTAGTGGCTGTTGGCCGACCAGCCGCCCAGCACGATGCCCAGCACGCCCACCGCCGACATCGAGCTGATCACCAGCAGGCCCACGTTCACGTCGGCCACCCGGATGTGCTGGCTGAAAGGCACCACCGCCAGCGCCGTCAGCGCCGTGAAGACGGAAATGCAGGGCGCCATCCAGAAGATGGCGCGATCGGCCGCCACCGGAATGAGGTCTTCCTTGAGCAACAGCTTGACCACGTCGGCCAGCGGCTGCAAGACCCCGTGCGGGCCCACGCGCATGGGCCCCAGACGCGCCTGGAAATCGCCCAGCAGCTTGCGCTCGACCAGCACGATGTAGCCCGCCAGCAACGGGAACACCCCAATCAACGCCACCGTGATGAGCAGCGGAACAACCAGTGGATGCTCGAAGAGGGTTCCCATAGATCACCGCGCCAGTGAGGTCTGCGCCAGCCGCAGGAACGGTTCCGGCCACACCCCGATCAGCAGGGTCAACGCCCCGGTCACGCCCAGCGCCAGCCGCAATCCGTAGCTGGCGGCCACCGGCGTCTCGTCCGCCTCCTCGCCAGCGAACATGCTGCGCACCACCCGGAAGTAGTAGTAGACGGCCACCGCCGCGTACAGCGTCCCGATCACCGCCAGCACGTAGTGCCGCGTCTCAATCAGCGCCAGGAAGATGTAGTACTTCCCCAGGAAGCCCGCCGTGGGCGGGATGCCGGCCAGCGACACCAGGAACAGGAGCATCAGCAGCGCATGGCCGGGGCTCTTCTTCATCAGGCCGCCCATGTCTTCCAGGTCTTCGCCCAGCAGGTTCTCGCGGCGCAGCGCCGTCACCACCAGGAACGCTCCCAGCGTCATGAACGTGTAGACCATGACGTAGACCGCCACGCCCTTGATGCCGGTGGGATTGCCCGCCACCAGGCCCAGCAGAATGTAGCCGGCGTGCGAGATCGAACTGTAGGCCAACAGGCGCTTGACGTTGCTCTGGGTGATGGCGGCCAGGTTGCCCACCGTGAGCGTGGCGATGGCCACCACGGCCAGCAGCGGCTCCCACACCTCCTTGAGCGACCAGAACGGCCCCATGAAGACCCGGAGCAGGAGGGCGAAGGAGGCCGCCTTCGAGCCCACCGCCAGGTAGGCCGTCACCGGCGTGGGCGCGCCTTCGTAGGCGTCCGGCGCCCACATGTGGAAGGGCACCGCCGAGATCTTGAACAGCAAGCCCACCGCCGTCGTGGCCAGCGCCAGAAACACCAGCGGGTCCCACAACTCCCGCGCCTGGATGGCCGCGGCGATGTCCCTAAGGCGCGTGGACCCCGCCAGCCCGTACATCACCGAGAACCCGTACAGCAGGAAGCCGCTCGAGAACGCACCCAGCAGCAGGTACTTCATGGCCGCCTCGTTCGACCGCCGCTCCTTGCGCAGAAATCCCACCAGCACGTAGAAGCACAGCGCCATCAGCTCGAGGCCCACGAACAGCGTCACCAGGTCGGTGCCCGCGGCCAGGAAAAACATGCCGCAGTTGGCCAGCAAGATCAGCCCGTAGTACTCGCCGTGGTGCTCGCCCTCCGTCTCCAGGTACTTGTAGGAGACCACCGCCACTATCAGCGAGGCCACCAGGAAGATCCAGTTGAAGAACAGCGCCAGGCCGTCGATGGTGAGGGCCCCGTGGAAGGCGGTGAACTGAATGAGCCCCTGCTCGGCGAGGTAGCTCTGCTGGCGCCACAGGCCCATGCCCGTGAAGCCCAGCCCGATCACCACAAACACCAGCAGCCAACGGCGGTGCCGGGGTCCCGGCTCGAGCAGGAAGTCGAACAGCAGCACGGCGCAGCCGAACAGCGCCAGCATGATGGCGGGCACC